>NZ_JAFREK010000069.1:0-7243 GCF_017377535.1 Faecalibacterium sp. Marseille-Q4137 | reverse complement strand
CTATTGTAGAATGGTATTTCAAAAACAAAATGAATAATGGTAATATTGAAGAATTTGACGGAATTTCTTTAATAGTATGGACGGAAAATAACAAAATAATGGAGTTGAAAGAATTTGGTTGTAATCTCAATACCTATAATCCATACGCCCAAAATGATATGCCACAATTCAGAGATGAAAAAACAAAGTGGTTTTGAAGTTTTAAAAGCCGGGACGCAGACAGTCGGTAAAGACTATCCGCGCCCCGGCTTTCTTATGGGTACAGCGATAAAATGTTACGCAGTAGAACGCCATTTTTGAGGGAAAAGGTATAAAACCCTTGCCGCGTCATTTTCACACCCGGAAAGCCCTGTAAATCAAGGCTTTTTTTGCCCCTACTGCGTAACAAGGGCGCGTCGTTTCCTCATGCGCTCCGCTGCCTGTCTGCGGGTAATACGCTTCCGGCAGTCCGGGCAGTATTTGACGCTGTTAGAGGTGGACGCAAAAGAAGCTCCGCACTCGGTACAACGCTTTTTATCCTCGGTCTTGAAAAGCTCTGCATACAGCAGCTTATCAAAGGGAAGTACGGCGGTCTGAAACCATTTGCATAGAAGAGAATAGGAAATAAGCTGCGGGCAGACACATTCCTCCCCGTCGTCCAGTAAAATACAGTGTCCGTTATCGCAGTTGCAGCACTCCTTTTTTACAAGGCTGTTGACTTTCCGGCTTTGGGGCGGCGTAAGCCGCTTTAGCCCGGTCATACCTCATCAGCGGCGAAAATGGCAAGCTCCGTATACTCATTTTCTGTCAGAGGTGCAATTTTCGCAAGGGTGCGCTTCGCCAGTTCCCGCATATCCTCGTCCATAAACGGCAGCGCAGCGTTGATGTTCTCCATAAGCCCGCGCTTACCGCCCTCATTGTAAATGCTCAACAGGTTTGTTTCTTCAACGGTCAGTCTAATCATGCTCATACCTCCAATTCGTGATTTTTTGATTTTGCCGCTTTTTTCTGTGCGGTTTTTTCTTTGTCTGCTCTAAGCTGCGCCCGGATAGAGGGCTTCTTTTCCGTTTTTGCTGCCTTGCCGCGTTCCTTGTCAGCCTTGACAGCTTCCGCAAGGTCAACAAGGGAAATGGTTTCTCCTGCCTTTACCTTTGCTTCCAGTTCTGCGGTAGTCGGGGTGTTGTTTATCTGCCCGTCAATCATGTTGTAGTTTTGCTCTGTGGTCTGCTCGGCAGCTTTCAGATAGTTCTCTGGCTGAACGGGAACAGCAAAAGCCCTAGTGCCGTTCCCCATAATCAGATATTTTCCGTCGTCGGACTGGTGGTGCAATCCATATCCGGCAGCTTCCATTTGCTCGCGGCTCATGGCGGTTACATAGAAAGTCCCTCTCGGTGTTTTGATTGTTTCGCCCGTTTCCAAGTCGGCGGGAATGAGGGCATTTTCCTGCTCCTTGAAAAACTCCGGCACTTCCTTATAACCGAAGCTGTCTACATAGTGGGCGGTGTCCTGCCCGTTCTGATGAAGCACCACCACGTCGGAAACGGAAAGGCTGTGTCCCTTAAAATCTTTCGGGTGGTCGATATTAAAGCGGGTGTAAATATCTTCAAGGGAAGTCCCCGGCGTAAGCTCTGCGGAATAGACAAGTGTATAGTTTTTCGCGTCTACCCGGTGTCCTGTGGCAGTCAGACGGTCGTAAGGTTCAAAGCGCAAATCTCTTGTTTCGTCCCCGCCTTTTATCTGATAAATGGAAAAGGTGTCTTTGTCCTGTGGGGCTTCCTGTTCCGGCTGCTCCTGTGCATCTACCTTTTGCGCCCGGATATGCGCCCGTTGTAACTCGGTAGGCTTTTCCCCCGTAAGGGGTACAATCGCCTTGACATAATCAGCCGCATAATAGGCGTTACTGGTAAGCTGCCGCTGCCATGCTCCTGCTTTGGGCGACCAACGGAAGCCATTACTTTTTAGGGCTTCCCGCGTGGCTTCGTCCGGCTTATCCTCAAAGCAGATTTGCAGTCGGTTCGCTTCGGTGTTTGCTTCCACCTTGCCGCCGTCAAATTTCCAACCCACAAAACCGATTTCTTTTTGCTGTGAAAGAGATTTGATACGGTCTTTCACGCGCCGGATTTCTGCACTGTTGTTGGATAACGCCCAAGTCGCAAATGGCTTGTCCTCCAAATGCCAACTGCTCGCCATGTCTGCTTTCAGTTTTTCCAGTTCCTCCGGCGGTAAATGCGGGCAGCCGTCAAGGGTCTTATGCTTACGGTAATAGGCGTTTACGGCTTTCATGGTTTCCTGTGATTTTTCAAGGCTTTCCAGTTTCTTTTCTAACTTCTGTACTGCCTGCGGGTCGTCTGCGCTGATACCGCCCATGCCGGTACTGCGGATTTTATCAAGAAGCCCTTGTATGTCCTGCCATTCCCGGTAATTGCTGTCGCGGGCTGCGTTCTGCTTTTCTTTCTTCCTTGTGGGGAAGTTAGAGCCGCCCGCAATCAGGATAGAGGGAACACGCGCGTCAATCTCATAGCCTTTATTCATGTTCGCCGCCAGTTTCCGGGCATAGGTGTCAAGCAGGCTGTCGATTTTCTCATGGTACATCGGGTCTACCCGCTGTTTTTGCCTTTCTGCGATTTGTACGGCTTCATCTACATAATGCCTGTATTCAGCCGTCGCGCTGCCTTGCTTATAATCGGAAAAGCTGTTCATATCCTTTGCACGTTTGGCGGCAGCTTCATTGATAGGATAATAAGGGGCGGCGGGTGCAGCCTGTTCCGGCTGTGTTTCTTTTTCCTGTACCGGGGCTGTTTCTTCGGGAAGCTCCGGCGTGGCGGCTTCTGCTTCGGGCTGTTTGGTAGCTTCCTGTGCGGGCTGCGCCTGTTCGGTGGTCTGTTCCTTATCCTGTGCCTTTTGGATTGCTGCAAAATGTCCGTCTATGGTATCAATCAGATTTGCGGCGGTGCTGCGGATTGTTTCAAGAGAGCCTTTCAGTTCTGCAAGTTCTTTTCCGCTGCTCCACCCGGCGATATATCCAAAAGAATAGTCCGACGTATCAAGCCCGTAATGTTGGCAGACAGCATAGGCGACGCTTTCCGCCTGTACCTCGCGGGTACGGCGGTCGGGGCGTTCCGGCATAGCAAGGGCAGTATCATGCAGCGTGGCGTGGGCGATTTCATGGATTGCGGTCTTGATATTCTGCAATTCGTCCATGCCCTCGTTGATGATGATACGCTTTTCCTCATAATTGCAGCGTCCTTTTACGCCGCCGCTTAGTGCTTCAAATCCCATAGCAAAGGGAGAAGTCTTTTCAAGGGCAGCGAAAAAATCCTTGTATTGTTCCACGTTGCCCGTCAGCTCATAGGTAAGGGCAGGAAGCTCCTTTCCCTCGGTCTGTGAAATATCAAAGACAGATACCACACGAAAGGCGGGTATCTTGATTTCCTTTTCCTCGGTAACAGGTTTCCCGTCCTTATCGAAAACAGGCTTTTGGGTGTCCGGGTCGATTTTTTCCACCTGTTTCTTAACGGTAAACGGGGACGGCGCAAGTATCTTGATAGCTTTTTCTCCCGGCTTTACATGGCGGTCAAATTCCTTTTCCCATTGTTTATAGCCTTTCACAAGATTGCCGCCCTGCATGGCGATAAGGATTGTATTGTTAAGGCTGTAATCATGGAATTTTGACATAGTACGCAGATAGTCGGCGTAACGGTCGCTTTCATACAGTCCTAAAATCCCCTGTTCCAGTCGGTCGGTAATCTCTTTCATCTTGTCAGCGGGCTTTTCAGAAGATAGGATAATCGGGAGAACCGGGGGCTGCTCTGTGGCGGTGGTCGGTATAGCTGCGGAAGCGTCAAGGTCTGCCTGTTCCTTTTCCTGTACTGGCGGCTGCGGCGTTACCCGGTATTCCTCCGGCACGTCGCGCCCGTCATACCATTCTGTAAAGGTATTACGGTTATTGTAGATATAGCCCTGCTCGGTAAATCTGCCCCCGTCATTGATAGCAGCGTCCCGCCCGTATTCCTCATACATGAAATATTTTTTTGCTTCTTCGGGCAGCTCCAACTCGTCCAGTTCTTCAATCAGATAATGCCCGTAATCTTCCTCACTCTGTACGGACGTATAAAGCCAGTAACAATCAAGGTTTTGTGCAAGGTTGATAATGTCCTGCAAGTCCCTTGTATGGTCGCCGTATGCCATAGCTGCAACAAATTTTTCCCTGTCGTCGTCAAACTGCATTTTCAAAAGTTCGCTCAAATAGTTCAGCTCGTCAAGGCTTTCAAGCTCGGTCAATTTTCCTGCCAGTCCCGCAATAGAGGACTGGTATTCTGTGATATGCAGCTCCCCGTAGTTTTTGCCGTCTATGCCGATACGGTCAAAGACTTCTTTCAAATGCTCGGCAGTCGTGGGGAATGATACCCATTCGCCCGCAGGTCTGCCCTCGGTGTACTTTCCAAGATTAGAAAGATACCCGCTTAAAATCGGTTGTTCCATGTGTTCGCTCCTTTCTTTCTCAATCATGCGGTGCATAAGCTCGTAGTCCTCCATGCTCATGCTCCCGTCAAATAGATAGGGGTCGGGTTCTTCGCCGTCCCGGTAGGCTTTTTCAGAGAAAGGCAGCCCCGCAGCGTGGGCGGCGGCTCTTGCTTCCTCGATAAGCTCCGGCGGCAGCCTGTCGTCGTGGGCTTCGATAAATTCCCCGATATTGCTATATCCGTTTTCGTAGTGGCGGCGCACCCCGGCGGTCAGCTCGTCAAGGTTCCTATCCTCGCCAAGATAGCCGGAGTAATAGCCGTTTACCACAACGGCGGCAGGGTCAGCCTGTTTGATTTCTTCCATGCGGCTTCTGTCCTCCGGGTAGAGAATATCGCTCATTTCAAGGTGGAAATATTCTGCGTTCCAAGAGCGTCCCGTTTTCCAAAACGCCACCCAAGCGATACCGTCCCTTAATTCTTCTTGATAGTCCTTTACGGTGTCCCGTAAACTTGCCATGTGTAACCTCCTTTCTTCGGTTTCAGAGGGTTTGGGAAACTTCCCAACAAGCAAAAATCCCCGCCGTTCTCGGTAGAGAAAGCAGGGATTTTACGGAAAAGGGTACTCTTTTCCTATGCTTGCTATTCAGTTATTTTTTCTTCGGCAGTTCAATGCGGTAGTTGACATATCTCCCGCCCGTATCAGCCAATACGATAGTTCCGTTGTAGGTTTTGCCTGTCTTTGGGGAATAGAGCTTTTTCACATTTACCTTGCCGGATTTTAAGAGTGCAGCGGCAATCTTCGGGGTAAAGGTTACTTTTCGTTCTTCAAAGAAACGGTCATTTTTCCACATGGTAAAGATACATTCTTTGTTGCTGCAATAGTAGTTTTTCTTTCCCTCATAGACAGGAGAACCGCAGCGGGGGCAGCTTCCCAACGCTTCCCGTTCCGGCTTGAACATCTGCGCTTTATCATCAGAAAGAAACGGATAGGTCTTTACCAGTTCCCGCGCCATATTCTCGATACCCTCCATAAATGCGGCGGGGTCTGCCTTGCCTTTTGCAATCTGCGTCAGATTGTTTTCCCATTCTGCGGTAAGCTGCGGGCTTGTCAAGGTGTCCGGCAGGACGCACACAAGGTTGATACCGTCTTTTGTGGGAAGTAGCTGCTTGCCTTTTCGTTCCACAAAGCCGCCCTTTACCAGTTTTTCAATGACAGCGGCGCGGGTGGCGGGAGTTCCAAGCCCTTTGCGTTCTGCGTCCGGGTCGGTGTCCTCACTTCCGGCGCGTTCCATAGCAGAAAGGAGCGACGCTTCGTTGTGGGGCTTTGGCGGTGTTGTGTCATGCTCCGTTACCGTTGCAGCCGGATTGTCAAAGGTTTGTCCCTCGGTAAACGGCGGCAGGGTCTTTTCTGTGTCGCTGTCTGCGTCGTCCGTTTCGGGCTTGTTCTTTAAGGCTGCCCTGTATCTTCGGTCAATCTCTTTCCACCCGTCGGACAGCACCGTTTTTCCCCTTGCGGTAAAGGACTGTCCGGCACATTCAAAGACTGCCGTAACCGCTTCAAAGGTATGCGGTGCAGCGGTCGCCATAAGTAGACGCGCCCCGGAAAGGGTAAGGATATTCCTTTCGCTTTCCGGCAGCGCGGCAAGGTCGGTCTTTGCAAGCTCCATAGTTGGGATAATGGCATGGTGGTCTGATACCTTTTTACTGTTCAGCACCTTTCCAAGTTCCGGCGTGAAGTCTTTTCCCGCCATAAAGGAAAACTTCCCACAAAGCAGCTTGATAATGCCCGCCGCTGTGTCGCCCATGTCGTCGGTCAGAAATGCGCTGTCTGTTCTCGGATAAGTAAGCAAACGCTTTTCATACAAGGCTTGTGCAAGGTCAAGGGTCTGTTTTGCCGTATATCCGAACAGGCGGTTTGCTTCCCTCTGTAAAGAAGTAAGGTCAAAGAGCTTCGGCGGAGCTGCGGTCTTTTTCTCTTTCACAAGGGAAGTACATACTGCCCGCGACGCTTCGCAAGTCGTTTTTAATGCGTCGGCTTCTGCCTTATTTGAAATTCGTTCACTTGCAGCTTCCGCGCCGGATAATGCAAGGCGTACATGGTAGTATTTTTCTTTCTTGAAAGTGGTAATCGCTGCGTCCCGGTCAACAAGCATTTTTAAGGTCGGGGTCTGTACGCGCCCCACGTTCAAGGTATGATTGTAAAGGACAGAAAAAAGGCGGGTGGCATTGATACCGATTAGCCAGTCTGCTTTTGCCCTGCATAATGCGGAAGCAAAGAGAGGGTCATAATCCCTGCCGTTCTTCAGACAGGAAAAGCCCTCTTTGATTGCGCTGTCCTCCATAGAAGAAATCCAAAGGCGGCGCATAGGTTTCTTGCAGCCTGCCATTTCATAGACAAAACGGAAAATGAGTTCTCCCTCGCGCCCTGCGTCGCAGGCATTGACGACTTCGGAAACGTCTGCCCGGTGCATAAGCTCCTTTAAGGTTTTGAATTGCTTTTCCTTGTCAGCGGAAACGGTGTATTTCCATTCCTGCGGCAAAATCGGTAAGCTGTCATAGCTCCACTTTTTATACTGCTCCCCGTAAGCGGCAGCTTCCGCAAGCCCTACCAAATGTCCCACACACCAAGAAACGATATAGCCGCTTCCTGTGAGAAATCCGTCTTTCTTTTCCTTTGCCCCAAGTACGGCAGCGATTGTCTGCGCCACACTGGGCTTTTCTGCGATAACTAAAATCAAATAAAAATCCTCCTTTCGGGTAAAAGAAAAGAGCAACCGATTTTTCGATTGCTCCTACAAGTG
>NZ_JAFREK010000068.1:0-7260 GCF_017377535.1 Faecalibacterium sp. Marseille-Q4137 | reverse complement strand
AAATACCGCCCACGCAGCGCAGCGATGATTTTGTCGGGTGAATCGGCGGCAAAATAGATCGGATGTGTTGCGGGGCGGTAAAAATCTTCATGGGGAATAAATCCTCGCCGCTCTGTACTTTTCTACAAAATTGGTGGGATTTGCGATAAAAGGTATCATGAATTGTGGAGCGCGTCAAGATGGTTTTGCAAGTTTTATTGCAGTAAAGCGGTGATAGTAGGACTTATCATCTAAAACTGTGTGGAAATCAGCAGTTCTGCGTTTGATACCATTCATTGAAATAGCGGTTGCTTTCCTCTTCATCGTGAACCCATTTTTTTGACGATTTGAAGGCATTAAACGGAGGACTGTATCCTCTCAGCGGCGTGATTTCCTGCACATCTTTGACATTCCGATGCTGGATGATTTCAAATTCACTGCGCTCAGGAAGATACGCAATTACCTTGTCGGCATGGATCGTTCCCTGATACACATGGCAGGGGCAGCGATAAAAGAGTTCGTTGCGGTGCGCAAACCATTCAGCAACATCGTAAGAGAGTGACCATGAAATAGAAAGCGGTGCACGCTCAATGTTGCCGATGCCGCCACGATATATGGTGAATGTGTCGAGATTTCTTACGCTCTCCGGCAGAGCATCGCGCCAGTTGTCAGGGCGAATGATCTTGGCTCGGCGGACGTACTTCCGAATGATGGGAGAATGATCGCCATGACTGTAATAATGTTGTAAGGCGTACCGACATTTGATTTCAAGAGGCATCAGATGCTCGCATTTGTACAGAAGGTCTTCCATCATCCTTGCATCGTAGAAGGAATATTTTTCAAAGGCTTGCCAATCTTGGTCATGGGCGGCTTGAACCGCTTCTTTGAATCTGGCGTTGAGAAACAAGTTGTCTCGATAACTCATACTTCGGGTCGCCTCCTTGTCATGGCTTATTGAAAGGTTCGCAGTTCCTGTCCCATAAAAAAAGAACCGCCCTGCAAGACAAGCGAAAAATTTTGTCGGGTGAATCGGCGGCAAAATAAATCGGGTGTGTTGCGGGGCGGTAAAAATCTTCATGGGGAATAAATCCACACCGTTCTGTACTTTTCTACAAATTTGGTGGGATTTGCGATAGAGGGTATCATGGATTGTTGGGGGCGTCAAGATGGTTTTGCAAAATTTATTGCGGTAAAGCGGTGATAGTAGGACTTATATGATTAGTTGCGGGCATTCTTCACAAAATTCATTTTTACTATTGCACGATATGACGATTTTTTGAAGGTTGACTTGAAAGAGTATTTGAAATCTGCTATACTAACCTCGAAATTAGGATGGTGATCACCTCTTGTGGTGAGCTTGACCTGTTTGCAAATGCTGGGAGAAGTGTTTGTGGACGGGTCTATTTTTTTGGAGGAATGCAAAATGCGGATTTGCCGGATTTTGACCAACAATGCGCTTGTTGTTCTGGATGAAAAGGGTAAAGAGCAAATTGTTTGTGGCAAAGGGATTGGCTATAAAAAACGTCCTGGCGATAATGTAGATGATAAATTGGTGGAAACTGTCTACGTCAAAGAAGGTGATCAGAGCTTTGAACAAATCAGACGAACATTGGAAGCATTACCGGAAGAGTATCTTCTGCTGGCGCAGCATATCGTGGAAGCAGCTAATGTCAGTCTGAATATGAAGCTCAATCCGGTTATGGCGGTATCTTTGGCAGACCATCTCTTTTATGCCATCCAGCGTTTTCTGGAAGGAACTCCAATTGCAAATAGCCTTACATGGGAAATCAAGCGTTTTTATCAGAAAGAATATGAAGTCGGCCTGATGGCGCTGGACATGGTGGAAAGCCAATTCAAGGTGCGCCTGCCAGAGAGTGAAGCCGCCTTTATCGCTATGCATATTGCCAATGGTGAAACAGATGATTCCACAATGGAAGAAACTTTTGCCATTACAAAAATCATTGAGGATATATGTAATATCGTACGTGTGTACTTCCGTATTGAGATGGATGCAGACTCCAGCTACTATTATCGGTTTATCACACATCTAAAATACTTTGCGCGCCGAGTGCTCAGACAAGAGCAATACGAGGATAATTCCAGCACAGACTTAGCCGAAATCATTTTCGCAAAGTATGAGGAAGCCTATCGCTGCGCTTGTAAAATTGGTGACTATCTATCTCGCAAATACCACTATCAGCTGCTGGAAGAAGAACGAATGTATCTGACAATCCACATCCGGCTGGTGGTCAATAAAGGCTCCAAAATGCCGCTCGAAAAAACACCTGAGAAAGGAGGACAGAACAGTTGAGGTGTCGTGCAGCTTTTGCGCATAGAACGATAAACACATAACCCATTTGGAACGGTAAGGATGGTTACATTAAGTTGGCTTGACCTTCAATTTCAAATACAACTTAATTGGAGGAACGATACAAAATGGGTAAATACAAAGAACTGGCAGCAGATATCGTTGCCCATGTTGGTGGCAAGGAAAATGTGACGGGTCTGCGACACTGTTTTACACGACTGAGGTTCAATCTGGCAGATGATAAAAAGGCAGATACCGCCTACCTGAAAAATCGGGACGGCGTAATATCGGTCGTTAATTCTGGTGGAGAATACATGGTCGTTATCGGTGAGCACGTTCACGATGTCTATCTGGATGTGTGTGAAGTACTTGGCGTGGATGCCGGAGACAGTGGTCAAGTTAAAAATTCGGATGCATCCGCTGCTCAGAAGAAAAATCCGCTGATGCAGGTAGTCAACATCGTTATGGCGGCTATGGCTCCACTGATGAATTTGATGTGCGCTGCGGGCATTATCAAAGGCATTTTGTCGATTGCCGTTCTATGCGGGTTGCCATCAGATAGCGGTTATTATCAGCTGTTCAACGCTATTGGTGATGCGATTTTCTATTTTATGCCGATGTTGCTGGGCATGAATCTGGCTAAGAAGTTTGCAATCGATCCAGTCTTTGGATTTTTGGTAGGAGCAGCAATGCTGTATCCTACAATTCAAGGTGTAGACCTGAACCTTTTTGGCATGACGGTCAATGCCACATACACCTCTACATTCCTGCCGGTCGTTTTTACAATGGCAATTGCGATTCCTCTTTATAAATGGCTGGAAAAACGTGTATCCAAATTAGTTAAGTCCTTTATGGTTCCTGCTATTGCTTTAGCCGTGGCTGTGCCGCTGGGATTTTCTTTAGTCGGACCTGCGGCAAACATGGTCGGCAATGCTCTGAATGTCGTTCTTACGGTGATTTTTGACACAGTTCCGTTGGTGGCATTCATTATCTTTGGTGGATTGTATCAGGTTTTCGTTCTGTTTGGTATTCATGGCGCAATCTGCATGGTTCCGTTTATGGAGTTGTTACAGGGTCATCCTGTCAGAATGCTGGTATGCACTCTTATTCCATGCTTTGCCCAGACAGGTGTTGTACTTGCTGTCTGCCTTAAGACCAAAGACAAGAAGCTCAAAGATATCGCGCTGCCTGCTTTCTTCTCCGGTATTTTTGGTGTGACGGAACCCGCTATCTATGGCGTGACCCTCCCGCGCATTAAAATGTTCGTCATTGCCTGTATTGGTGCAGCAGCAGGCTCTGCGGTTGGTGCAATCACTGGCCTGACTCTGTATAGCTATGCGGGCATGGGTGTTATTGGCTTGCTGGGAATGATTAATCCTAATGGTGCAACGAATTTTGTGGGCATTATTTTGATGGTAGCCGTTGCCTTTGGTTTCAGTTTTGTGATGGCTTGGTTTACTTATAAAGATGAGGATGGCACCAGTGAAAATATTCTGACAGAACAAGGGGAAAAGAATCAAAAAAAGAGTGCCCCTCGAACTGAAAAGTCCGCAATGGCTCTTCAGAAAGTGGAAATTGCAGCTCCCCTGTCTGGCACCGTTAAGCCGCTGGGTGAATGTAGTGATGAGGCATTCTCCACCGAGGTGCTGGGCAAAGGCGTGGTCATCCTGCCGGAAAACGGTATTGTGATGGCTCCTTTTGACGGTGTGGTAGAAAATCTGTTTTCTACCCGTCATGCTATTGCCCTGACCGATAAAACAGGCTGCAATGTGCTCATTCATATCGGGATGAATACCGTAAGATTGGACGGTGAAGGATTCAAGGCCTTTGTCAAACAGGGTGATACTGTAAAAAAAGGTGATAAGTTGCTGGAAGTAGATATCAATTCCATTCATGAAAAAGGATATTCTCTGGAAACGCCTGTTCTTGTAACCAACGCCGATGATTATGCAGATGTGATAGAGATGGCTTCCGGTTCAGTAAAGGCCGGTGCTCCACTGCTTACTGCATTAAAATAAAGGGGGATACAGACGTGAGCACATTTCCAAAGGGATTTTTTTGGGGTGGCGCAACTGCTGCTAACCAGTATGAGGGTGGCTGGGATGCTGATGGCCGTGGTCCGGTTATGACGGATGTTACTACGGCAGGTACAGCAAAAACACCACGTTTGATAACCTATCAGCTTCCCAATGGTGATATTAAGGCTTGTCCACAGATGGCGATACGTCCGATTGGAGCAAAGCCAGTGGTGGCAGATGGATACTATTATCCCAATCAGCAAGCTGTGGATTTTTACCACCGCTATAAAGAAGATATTGCTTTATTGGCAGAGATGGGCTATACGATGTTCCGTATGTCCATCAGCTGGAGCCGTATTTATCCCAAAGGAACCGAGGAGAAACCCAATCAGGCAGGTTTGGAGTTCTACCATAAAGTTTTTGCTGAACTGAAAAAATACAATATCGAGCCACTTGTAACGATTTGCCATAACGATACTCCTCTGTATATTGAAGAAGAGTTGGGCGGTTGGGAAAACCGCAATACGATCGCGTTATTCGATAAGTATGCAAAGACAATTCTGGACGAGTACAAAAATGAAGTCAAATACTGGCTGACCTTTAACGAAATCAATTGTCCGTTGCTGCTATTGAAAGTCATTCCTGATTGTCCAAAGGAACTGGCTGCATCGGCCTATATTAAGCTGCACCACCAGTTTATAGCCAGTGCCCATGCAGTGCAGTATGCCCATACTGTAAGCCCTAACTATAAAGTAGGCTGCATGAGTGCCGGTGGCTGTAATTATCCGTTGACCTGTGACCCGAAGGATCAGCTTTTCACACAGCAGGATCGGCAAATGATGAATTACTATTGCGGTGACGTGATGGTACGAGGTGCTTACCCGTTTTTTGCCAAGCGTCTATGGGATGCTGATGGTGTGACGTTGGATATTACAGAGCAGGACAAATCTGACTTGCTGGCAGGCAAGGTGGATTTTTATAGTTTCAGCTATTATTCCACCAGCTGTGTTACTACCCATAAAAATGTGGAAATGGATGGAGCAGGAAATTTGACACTTGGGGCAAAGAACCCTTACATCCATTATTCTGACTGGGGTTGGGGCATGGATCCGGACGGTTTGCGCTATTATTTGAACGAGGTCTATGGCCGCTATCAGGTGCCGTTGATGGTTGTGGAAAATGGTCTGGGTGCTGTGGATACGCTGGAACCGGATGGCACCGTGCATGACCCATACCGCATTGATTATCTGCGTGGCCATATTCAAGCCATGAAAAAGGCTATCAACGAGGATGGCGTAGACCTGCGTGCTTATACGCCGTGGGGCTGCATTGATTTGATTTCGGCTTCCACAGGCGAGATGAAAAAACGCTATGGTTTTGTGTATGTGGACTTGGACAGTGAAGGTAACGGCACCCGTGATCGTTACCGTAAGGACAGTTTCTACTGGTATAAAAAAGTCATTGCTTCCAATGGTGAAGATTTGACCTGACCGGTTCAGTTTGTAAGAAGGAAATGAAGAAGGAATGGCCACCTGCCGTACTAGCCAGTGCAGTAGGTGGCCATTTGCTATAATATGCAAATATTTTTCCTTGCAATGTTACATCGATGATGTATAATACCCTTAGAGGATAGCGGCATGACCAGCTATCGGTGGCGTTGAAGCAGTGGACTGGTTCGGCATCAGCCTGTTGTGGAGCCAAACTATGGGTTGAGCGAAAACCACAAGCCGAATAGATTCGATGAATCGAAAGAAAACGCAAAATGCCCGCTCACCGTGGAGAGAAACCTCCACAGGTGGGCGGGCATTCTTTTGTTATTCAGGTAAGACAAGATAACTATATTCATCGGGAAGAACAATCTTTCCCCATTCTACCTTCTTGGCAGTGAACACAATCTCCGAATACTGCTCCTCGCTGCGGCTCTTGCGATATGTAGCAATAATTCGGTCAGCAGCCTTTACCTTGGTTCGGATGTCGCCTTCCAGCACTGTGTTGGGAACGAAACGACCTTCACCGCCATCCCGGACAAACCCCATGCAGGCACTGAGGGATCCAGCGATTTTGTCAGTGTACAGCTTAGGCTGGCTCATGTTGTAATCGCCCAGCATTTTTGCGGAGAGGTTCTTCTTCATCAGGCTGGGCAGAACCCGCATTTTCATTTCGGTGGTTCCATCTGTGGAAAACTCGAAGTCTGCTTCGGTCAGACGCTTGTCATAGCACAGATTGAAAAAGTGCCGAGCGTTGATGCCGGGTTTCCGCAGCTTGAAGCCTGTCATGTGCAGGAAGTTGCCAATATCAAACGTAACTTCCAGACAATGAACATTCTTGTGCTTGTCGGTGGTGATGAACAGCAGGCTTCTGTCCACCAGATTTTCTTTGTACAATGGCGCACAGGAAAAAACGATGGACAATGCTTCCTTTTTCGTCATGGTTGATTCTGCGCTCCTTTGCATTTTTACAAAATAAAAGGGACACCTACAACACCGTGGTGCTGTCCGATGTCCCTTGCGACTGATTTTATCGTTGTCCGCCAACCTCAGGCCCCTATGTCCTGCATCGCTTTCGGGTTTTATCGCTGCCCGCCAGCCTCAGGCCCTTACGTCCTGCATCAGATCGGATTTTAGGTGTCAGCCACACCAGCGGAATGACGTCCGCTTTCCTATCTATATTATATTCGATTTTGGTTCAAATAGCAATGGACTTTGCAAAGATGATTCTTTAATTTTTTGCGAACGGCTGCCGAATCCTCAATCTTCCATTCTGCCGTGGTCACAGCCGAGGGAAAGATAATGCTCCATCCCTCCACCCAGCACAAGCTGTGCATACTCCAAGGGCTTGTTGTAGAGCAGCCAGTCCAGCTCTGCCCGCTGTGCCGGGGTGTTGCCGTATTCGTCCTCAATGGCGATGCAGTCGATGGCAAGGGTGGTGCCATCCTCGAACCGGGCTTCCACCCGG
>NZ_JAFREK010000067.1:0-7276 GCF_017377535.1 Faecalibacterium sp. Marseille-Q4137 | reverse complement strand
CTCTCCGGCCGGGGCGGGAGCGGGGTCAGGTCTTGCATCCTGCACCACGGGCAGCACCGGAGCCTCGGGGGCGGGAGCCCACACCTGCTGGTACAGCTCCTTCAGCGATTGCAGATCCCGGCCGGAGAGGGCACGGTAGACCCGGAACATCTGCCGGTTGCACAGCCGGAGGATGCCGCAGGCTTCCTGCAGGCCGGAGGGCATCCCCTCCAGCGGGAGCACCCGGCACAGCCATGCCAGCAGCACCACGGTGCCCACCGCACAGCCTCTTTGAACCTGTTCTCGCTGCCTCTGTTTCATCCTGCATCCCCCGTCTTTTGTGCCGTTCCCCGGTGTTTTTTCTCCATTATATCACATCCGCGCTGTAATTTGCCAGAGAGCAGAGGGGAATGTACCTCTGTGCCGCTTGCGTCTGCTCTGAAAACCGTTTGAATTGCAAAACGATTTTTTAGTTGCTATACTGGGCTTACCAATTTTTTTCGGGAGGCTGCTACAGTGACCGCACAGACAATGCAAATCGGGAACACACCTTGCCGCATTTACGGCGAAGCCAATGCAGAATACCTGCTGCTCCAAATGACAGGTGAGCATGAGCTGCAAAGTATGGATTATGAAGTGGCGGCGATCGCACAAAGCAGCCGGAATTTTCTGTTTGCAGCTCTCCCGGTGGAAAGCTGGAACGATGCGCTTTCTCCGTGGAAAGCCCCTGCCGTGTGGGGAAAGCAAGGCTTCGGCGGCAAAGCTGGGGACACCCTGCGCTTTCTGACGGAGCAGGTCATTCCCACACTGGAGCAGCAGTTTCCTCTCCCGGAAAACGTCAAAATCATTCTGGGCGGCTACTCGCTGGCGGGATTGTTTGCGCTGTGGGCATCCACCCAGACCGATTTGTTCTACGGTGTCGCCGCCGCTTCTCCCTCTGTGTGGTTTCCGGGCTGGATGGAGTTTGAACAGCAGCACCCCATGCAGACACAACACATTTATCTGAGCCTTGGAGATAAAGAAGAACACACAAAAAACACCATCATGGCTGCGGTAGGGGATAATATCCGCACGTTGCACAGTCGGCTTACAGAGCGTGGCGCAGACTGCACCCTTGAATGGAACAGCGGTGGACACTTTAAGGACGCTGATTTGCGTACGGCAAAGGCTTTTCAGTGGGTGATGGAGGAACACACATGACAATTTGCGTTTGCGAAGCAAATGGAGGGGTCTTGCCCCGACAAGTTCTAATTGATACCGATGGCCGCCCAGCGGTCAGTGATGTGATGAAGAACAAGACCAGCAGCCGCACTCTGCCGCCGCCCTGTTCTCATCCTCACCATCTTAGCCGCAAAAAAGGCACCAGCCTAAGCCGGTGCCTTTTATTGGCGGAGATGGTGGGATTCGAACCCACGTGCCCGATTAAGGACAAAACGATTTCGAGTTTTTCCTGCTTCACGGTACTTGGTGGAAGACAGAGGTAATTAGCCGACTTTTCCAGAAGATACGAACCATCGAATTTACGCTTAAAATTTCATCAAAATCCAAAATCACTAGGCTCCATGCGGATTTGAACCCACTTTCCAAAACGCAGAAAAATCTGCCTTTTGGAGAGAATCGGGAGAGATTTTACGCCCGTTGGAGAGAACGGGCGAGAGAGATTCCGGGAGCCATGATCCATCCATACAGTATGTTGCTTCTGACGCTGACAAAATCAAAGCAGCAAAGGATGGATGAATATGAGGACTCTGTTAGAGTGCTATAAAATACTCGAAGAATATCCCAACGGAATGACGAAAGACCAGTTCTACCGTGTTGCCCGCATCAACAAGCAACACGCAAAGTATCTTCTGGATTCCGGTCTCGTTCCGTGTACCAATACAGGAAAGAAAACACGCAAATACCATATTGCGACCCACGACGTGATCACCTACCTGTGTGACCGCGAAGATAACCCCGAAAAGTATAAAGTGCCAACGGGCTTTTATATCGGAAAGAATGGCTGCCCCAAGCGGCACCCGGACAAGCCTGTCACAGAGATCATCCGCTTCGATTTTACAGAGCCAGAAAAAACAGGGCTGTATACCCTATGGGAAAATCTCACGGTTGGATATGATGATCTGCTGACCACCCCGGTAGTTTCGGAACTGACGGGCTACTCTGCACAAAGCATCCAGCGATGGTGCAATCAGAAGATCCTTGTAGGATTCAAAATTCGTGGTACATTGACGATTCCTCGGCTGGCAGTCGTTGAGTTTATGTCCGGCGACCGTGCAACGGCTATCGTCCGAAAATCCTCAAAGCACCTCGATTTGCTCCGCACCTATGCACAGGACTGCCATGAAGGTGCAATGACAATTACATATTAAACGAACAGGACTGCTCCACAGTACAATGTGTGTGAAGCAGTCCTGTTTGCTTAGTAGGGATTTATATGTCTTTCTTGTCGAGCTGGATGTGGGACATCTCCGAAAGAATCGCTTTCTTTTCATGCTCCTGTAAATACACAGGATTCAGTTTTGACTTCGTATATTTCAGATAGCTGTCAGCGGTCTTTTGCATCAGCACAGCCGTAAAATATCGCTCCCAACTGAAATACTGCTGGCTTTCCACATGATTTTCCGGCGATTTCAGAATTTCATCGACCTCTGTGTCTTCGAGCAATCCAGAGCGAAGAATCAACCATTCAAACGATTCTGGCAGGTAAATATGAGAATCCGGCTGGAGGGCAAGCAGTTGCATAATGCGCTCCATCTGCGAACCAAATGCCGCACCGTCTGCAACCACCAGAATATTCTCCCCTGCACGGTCGGACAGCATTTTGAAAATGTTGGACTTTCCACCAGCAGATTCGCAGAAAATTCCGTTTTCGGCGCAAACAGCCTGAAAAAACTGGAACCCCGAATTGGAATCCTCTGTAATGATTGCCACTGGTTTTAGTTTCTCCAACCCCATCGGCTTTCCGTAAATTCGGAAAAACTCATTGTAGGTCTGTTTCAAGTCTCCGAAGTGTTTGGATGCCCGGATGCCGTAAATTTCCGTTACGCTATACGGTAATGTTTCAAGTCCTTCCCGCGTGACGAGCACATAGTAGTTGTCTGTTTTCTGAATCGCTGCGGCAAATTCCTTTGAAGCAGTAAAAGCATTCCCTTCATCAATAAAAACGATACTCTGCGAAAGGTCGGAAAGCTGTTTTTCCCACTGCCGCCCGGAAAGAACAACGCAATCCTTCTCGCATTGCAGTTCTATTCCACTGTCCGGGCCTAGTTCCTCGTATTCCCGAATCATCTCCACGAGCGTTGTTTTTCCTGTGGCACTATCTCCACGCAAGATCGTGATGTTCCGGCGTATTTCAAAATCGAACTTGATTTTTCGGTTTTGTACAACGACCCGATATGCTCCTGTCATAAAAAATCCTCACACATAAAGTCCTGCAACGGGGACAAGTTCCCGCATGGAGTGAACGATCTGATTGGTGTTCAGGATGCGGATAGTAAATGTTCCATTTCCAAAATCCATGAGATGCCGAAGGTTGATGGTAACATCCCGATTTTCAGCGATTTTTAACAGCCATTTGGCACAGTTATCTCCACAGGTCGAAGCGTTGAACACCTTTTCCGGCTCGTTGGCTATCAAAATCAGGGTCTTTACTCCGCCCGACAACTGCACCGGGGGAATCTTCCCCAGCACCGGACTATCAATCACACCGCTGTCCAGTACAGTGGAATGGTCTACGTCTTGTATCATCTCACGAGTAAGCGGAGCCGTGATCCACTCCTCTGCATAAGTGTTCTTAAAATAAACAGCGGTGTTGTAGATCACGTTCGGCATATCACCGTAAAAAACATTAAGCATATAAGCATCTTCTCCTGTTACATCGGTTGACACTTTTATTATCATCATTGTAAGCGTTTTTTCTGGTGAATGTCAACCTGTTTTTCATTCATTTCGGAGGGAGGGATAGTTTTCCACATGAATACACCCCTACAGTTGAAAATCCGAGGACACACCAAATGATGCTGGACTACTTCTATGGTCAGTCGGGCGAATTGTTCTCCTATTTCCGCATCCCCAAGGCACTGTTCCAAGACTGCCGTTTCCGGCAGCTCTCCACAGATGCCCGGACACTGTACGGCATCCTGCTGGACCGCATGAGCCTGTCTGTAAAGAACGGCTGGCTGGACGAGCAAGGTCGGGTGTATATCATCTACACTGTCCGGGAGGTGCAGGAATCCCTCTGCTGCGCCGAACACAAGGCGGTCAAGCTGTTCCGGGAATTGGAGGACATGGACCTCATCGAGCGCAAGCGCCGTGGTCTGGGCAGACCCAGCCTGATCTACGTCAAGGACTTTTCCTCTGGCTTGCCAAAAGCGCAAGTACAGAATTGCCCAAACAGCAATTCTTGTGCTGCCGAAAGCGCAATTCTGGTGCAGCCAAAACCGCAAGCAAATAAGACTGATAAGAATAAGACAGAGCGGAACGATCCTGACCCTATCTATTCCGGGGGCATCCGGGAGCAGCTTGAGGATTATTTTTATCAGGTGTTAGAGGTTGACCTCCTGCTCCGGCTCTGCCCGGACGATGAGGACACCATCTATCAGATCGTAGACTTGCTTGTGGATACCTGTTCCACCAAACGCAAGATGTTGCGGATTGCCGGAGATGACAAGCCCACCGAGGTGGTACGCAGTCGGCTGAAAAAGCTGAATGCCGACCACATCCGTTTTGTGCTGGATTCTCTTGCAGAAAACACTGCACCGGTGCGGAACATGAAGCAGTATCTGCTGGCGATGCTCTACAATGCGCCCACCACCATGAACCTCTACTATCAGAACAAGACGAACCACGACTTTGCGCGTGGTTCACCGAAGGCGGGGTGATGTTATCGCACAGAAAGCTACGATTATCGCAGTCACCAATCAAAAAGGCGGTGTAGGGAAAAGCACCACCTGTGAAAATCTGGGCATCGGGCTGGCGATGGAGGGCAAGAAGGTCCTACTGGTGGACGCTGACCCGCAGGGCAGCTTGACCATAGTCGCTTCACTCCTATGGCTAGTCGTGTGCACTGCGTGCAGATTTATATTTGCCCGCCATGCGGACATTGCCATCAGTATGGGCTGGCAGCAGCCCGATGAATTGCCTACCACACTTTCCACCCTGATGCAGAAAGCCATGAACGACCAGCCCATCCAGCCCGGCGAGGGCATTCTGCACCACGCAGAGGGCGTTGACTTGATCCCTGCCAACATCGAACTGGCAGGGCTGGAAGTTACCCTTGTGAACAGCATGAACCGGGAAAAGATGCTCAAGCAGGTGTTGGACGGTGCAAAGCGCGAATACGACTTTATCCTGTTGGATTGCACCCCTTCCCTTGGGATGCTGACCGTCAATGCACTGGCAGCAGCAGACACCACCTTGATTCCCGTACAGGCGCAGTACCTGTCTGCAAAAGGTCTGGAACAGCTTTTGCAGACCGTCCAAAAGGTCCGGCGGCAGATCAACCCGAAACTGAAAATCGAGGGTATTCTGCTGACCATGACCGACAGCCGCACCAACTACGGAAAGCAGATCAGCAATCTGATCCGGCAGGCATACGGAAAGAACCTGAAGGTGTTTGAGCAGACCATTCCCCGTTCTGTCCGAGCGGCAGAAACCAGTGCGGCAGGCAAAAGCATCTTTGCCTATGACCCCAAGGGCAAGGTGGCAGAAGCCTACAAATCTCTTGCAAAGGAGGTGCTGGCGGATGCCGATCGACAGCGGAAACTTAGCTCTGAAAGGGCTAGATGATCTGTTTTCCACCGAGGAAAACCGACAGGAGGAACAGCGGGAACAGGTGCAGCAGATTCCCATTGATGCGCTGCACCCCTTCACCAACCACCCTTTCAAAGTGCTGGACGATGAAGCCATGACCCGGACGGTGGAGAGCATCGCACAGTACGGTGTGCTGGCTCCGCTGATCGCCCGCCCTCGCCCGGAGGGCGGCTACGAGATCATCTCCGGGCATCGCCGCCAGTATGCGGCTAAACTTGCCGGGCTGGATACCCTGCCGGTTATCGTGCGGCAGATGTCGGACGATGCTGCTGTGATATTAATGGTGGACAGCAATCTCCAACGTGAACACATCCTGCCCAGTGAGAAGGCTTTTGCCTACAAAATGAAGCTGGACGCAATAAAAAATCAAGGTGCTAGGTCAGATTTAACTTCTACGCAAGTTGCGCAGAAGTTGTCCGTCGAAAAAGTTGGCGATGATGCTGGGGTAAGTAAAGATACTATTCGCCGTTTCATCCGCTTGACAAACCTTGTCCCGGAACTGCTGGACATGGTAGACGAAAAGAAGATCTCCTTCAATCCCGCTGTGGAACTGTCCTATCTGGACGAAAGCCAACAGCGGGCTTTTTTAGAAGCCATGGATGGTACCCAAAATGCCCCATCTGTATCGCAGGCTCAGCAACTAAAGAAGATGGCGCAGTGTGGTGAGTTCACCTATGAAAAGGCGTTTGATATTTTGGGGCAGGAAAAGAAGAGTGAGCAGGACACCGTAACTATCAAAAACGACATCCTGCGAAAATACTTTCCACGCAGCTATACGCCTCGGCAAATGGAAGAAAAAATCATTCAGCTTCTGGATGCGTGGCAGAAAAAGCAGCAGCGCCACAACGAACGCTGATTCGTAACGCAAGACCCGATGAAGCCCGGTTCGTGAAGCTGCTTATCCAGCAGAATGAAATGGGCGGCAAGCGGAAACAGGCGGCAGCCACGAAGCAGCTTGAACAGGTGCAGAGCCGCATTGCAGAACTTTCCCGCTATATCAAACGTCTGTATGAGGACAATGTAAACGGGAAAATCAATGACGAGCGTTTTATGGAAATGTCCGCAGACTACGAAGCCGAGCAGCGGGAACTGAAGGAGAAAGCCGCCGCATTGCAGGGCGAACTGGACAAGGCACAGGAAGCCACGGTAAACGCTGAAAAGTTTATGAACATTGTCCGCAAGTACCTTTCTATCGAGGAACTGACACACACCCTCTTGCGTGAAATGGTGGAGAAAATCGTTGTCTATGAATGTGAGTATGACGAGAACGAAGTACGCCACCAGCGCATTGATATTTATTATAGCTTTGTCGGCAAGATTGACTTGCCCGAAGAATAAGCCCGACCTATCCGACACCCTGCGCAAGTGCCGGATAGGAACGGCAAAATTTTTTACACTTCTATTACTTCTTTATCACACATAAGCAAAGTCTCAGGGCATGAAGCAGCTTATGGCTAAGTAGATGTAATCAAGAAAAGAAAGGAAA
>NZ_JAFREK010000066.1:0-7974 GCF_017377535.1 Faecalibacterium sp. Marseille-Q4137 | reverse complement strand
AGACCGTTGGGGTCGCTTAATTTGATTTTTGTCTAACTTTTGGGGTTCATATCATCCTGTTACGGAAACCGGGGCGGGTTTATTTTACTTATGAAGTTTTATGTGTACTCTCTCACGCTCTCACGCAATCGCTTGCGGGGATTTTTAATAGCAGCCTGAGCAAGTGCCAAAATTCAGGGCATTTGGGAAGAATGATAGTACGTTCTTATCTTCGCATGAATTCTACTCCAGAAATGTTTCTTGTTCGATTGTGACCCCATATTGCAAAATCTTATCAATTGCATCAACAAACAGCGTATATCTTCCCACATTCCGCTCTTTCTTCAGCTTCTTCAGATACTGCTCCGGCCGCTTCAGGCCATTTTTGTGGTACTGTTCCACAAAGCGCCCTTCCATACGCATGGGTTCAAGCTGTGGAAACACCGTTTGCAGGTTTTCAAACATACAAAAACCGCCCAGATCAATATCCGCCCAGAATCGAATTTGCATGGTTTCCCCTGCCGCAGCAGCCAGTTTTTCAAAAAGTTTTTTCTTCTGCGGGCTCAGAAAGCCGCCGTGATAAACAGCAAGTTCTTCTGGCTGTTTTTCCGCCAGCAAATATTCATCATAGTTCGTTTTATTTTCGATAAAGGTAATGCAGCAGATGTTTTTTAGTTCAATGTCCACAATCTCTGACACAAGTGTACTGGGCAAAGCCAATCCATAAGGTTCTGCTGCGCTGAGCTGTAGTTCTCCCTTCTTCAAGCAGATCGCGCAATCGCCCGAGAGTTCGTAAAGCTCTGGGCGGGCATAGATTCCCAGAAATGCAAGCTGATCCCGCTCACCAAGTTCCGCTTCTGTACAGGCCGCCGCCAGTTGGGTATTGTACTTTCGTGCAATGGTAAGAAACAGCTCCCGTACATTTCGCTCAAAATACTTGGTATCGTGAAAACACTGGCTGCTGAATGCACGCATCGTCACACTGCCGGACAGCTCCGCATACCGTTGAAACGTGAGCAAAAGCTCCTGCAGCAGACCGTCATTTTCCCTGCAATACGTCGGCACTTTCATGCTGTTCCGCACCTGAGCACATACAGCATCCCTCCATGCCGCGATCCATGGAACGGGATTGTCTGCCAGCTTCTGCATGATGATGTTTGCAACCTCTTCTGCCTTTTTTCGCGGATGCACTCTGTCGGCGCACTCATAGCACTGTGCGACCCGTTCCAGATCCAGCACAATGCAGGAGAGAACGCTCTGCTTTCTCGCCCATTCCAGACGCACCAAAGCCTGCTGCTCCAGCTCCCGCGCTGCAATATTGTAAGCATCCCGAACCACCGCATCTTCGTATTGATACTCCGGCAACTCCCTTTTATCAATGCGCAGCATTACCCGACGTCTGGATGTGTTGGGTTCAGAAAGATGCTTACTGTTTTCAAACTTATCCAGCAGACGATTCAGGATCACCTGTGCTTCCTTCATTCTGCATCTCCTTTCCAAATGGAATAATATGCATCCGGTATCCGGATTTGTCCACTAATAATGTGCGGTCTGCAATGGGCATAATGTCCGAGACCTTATCCGGCGGCGTACAGATGATCGCCTGCAGCCCCATCTTTCGGAGAAGGAGTACACTCTCCGTGATCCGGTCACTATCCATTTTATTGAAAGCTTCATCGAACACCACCAGACGCACCGTATTACCAAAACGGGTAGCATCGTTGACGCGGTACAGCTGGGCAAACGAGGCCAGCACCGCAATATAGAATGGCGTTTGTGTTTCGCCACCGGACTTCATATTCAGTGTTTGAGAAAGCAGCTGCTTGGAACCGTTCTGATCAGTCGTTTCCAAATCAAACTTCAGATACGTCCGGAAGTCTGTATAGCGGACGATATTCTCCTGCAGTTCGCTCTGTTTGCGGACATTGAGCTGCGTATCGTCTGCCATTGTGATCTGGCTGAACAGTTTTTCGATCAATGGGCCGTATTTTTGCTGAAAGGGCAGTGCGAATAGACCGGATTCGCCTTCCATCAGTTCATCTGCCGTGATCATGTTATAGTAATCCAGATAATCCGGGTTTGGCCCTACACGGAATTGGTACTTGTCTGTGCCAAATTGTGCCTGGCGCAGGGCCTTGTTCAGATTGTGCACCTGTTCTTGCACCTGGTCGATGCTGGATTTCAGTTTGGCAAGGAAATCGTTCTGGAATTGCTCCATTGCGCTTTCCCGTGCCGCCCGAATTTTTTCTTTGTATCGGGGCAGCTCGCTTTCCTGCAGAGTACGTCGTTCTTCCTCGTATTCTGTGTTATCCATCACCTCGATCTGGAATGCACAGGGTTTGAACCGTTCTGCATATTCTCTGCGTGCTGCAAACAGTTTCTTCTGAGCCCCGTCCATCGCCTTTGTGCTCTGCGCCAAACTGTCGCCGAAGTTCTTGCGGATGACATCTGCCTTTTTCAAGCGGACAAGCTCCTGCCGATAGCGGGGAACGCCGATGGTTTCTCGGTATTCCTTCGTGAACTCCTCGTTCAAAACATCTTCGATGGCCTCATACTGTTGGTATTTTTCCGGCAAAATCTCATATTCCAGCTGATGGATGCGGCCTTCCAACTTCCCTTTTTGCACATTTTTCGCATCTTTTTCCTTATTGAATGCAAGGATCTCTTCTTTCAACTGTTCAATGATGCGCCGCTGCTCATCCAACCAGAACAGATTCAGCTGGGAAAGCTGATTTTTGACTTCTGCGATTTCCTTGATGATCGTCTGGACGCGCTGGTAGTCCTCCTGCTTTTGCGCCACATCGATTCGGACGAATCTTTGGGTAAAAAGCGGCTCCTGCAGGCCGGTCAGCTGCTTCTGGAGCGGCTGCCAATGCCGCAGCTCTTCCTGCAGACAGGTCAGTTCCTTTTCCAGATGGTCGATGCGGAACTGCACCGCACGCCGCCCGATGAAGGCGTCTTCCATCCAGCCCTTCCGAAGTGCGCGGGCCACATAGCCCTGATACAGCATTCCTTCTGCCGTAATTGCCGTCTTATAGCAGCGCAACTGTTCTGCCGTGTCGCAGCATATCACCCGACCCAGAAGATAGTCCACATAGCTGCGTGCCAGCTTGTTTTCTGTCTCCACCTTTTCTGCCAGACTGCCGGGCAGCGGTCGAAGTGTTTCTTTTTCCCGCAGTTTTCCGATATCTACCAGACCAAACGCACGGTACTCTGCTTCCTGCTTCAGCCGGTCGTAAATGTTGAGTGCATCCTGATAACGTCCCGGCTCCACCAGCAGATAATATTTCTGGTTATTTAGGTAGCCTTCTACCGCTCCACGCCAGCGCTCATCTGCCATTTCCAGCACATCAGCCAGAATATAAACGGGAACCGCATGCCCCGTTTTATCCGCCAGATCCTTTTCCAGCCGGTCTTTGAACAGCAGAAGCCCATGGGGATAATCTTTGATGTTCCTGCGCAGATTTGCAAGCACCGCACTTTTCTGGTCGGCTTGCTTCTTCAGCTCTGCAATACGATCCTCTGTTTTATGAGCCGCACTGCGGACAGCATCCGACAATTCGGCCGCTGCCTGCTGCCCCGTTTCAAACAACTCCACAGGCCGGGCAAACAATCCCTTCTCGTCACCAGTAAATACAGCATATGCTTTCTGCGCAGTGTTCGCCGCTTCCTGCACCGGTATGAGAAGTTCTTCCGGTTCCAGTTCTTGTATCTTCCCACAGAATCTCTGCAAACGCCGTGCTTCCCGCTTAATCTCCACTTCAAGATTTTGCAGACCCTGTTCCAGCTTTTTCTGCTCATCTCTCAGAGCCTTTTCCATGTTGAGTAGACGCTCTTCCTCCTGGAAAACGTTGCTCTGCCTGCAGGCCAGCTCAAGCTCACTGCGGCGCGTTTCTTTCTGTTCGATCTGCCGCTCAAGCTCCTCCCGTTGCTCATTCACATTTGCAAGGTTCTCCTTGCATTCAGTTCGTTCCAATTCCCTCTGGTCGATCTCTGTCTGCGCAGCTTCTTTTTTTGCCCACCGTACCAGAAACTTCTGAATTTGGCAGCGGTCTATGGCTTGGTTCATCTCCTGATACAGCCTGCTGATTTGCTGCAGCGCATCCAGCTTTTCCTGCTGACGCTGCGCCAGCAATTCGTGCCGTTTATAATCCCGGATGTTTTGCTGCATCAGCTCAATATTGGGCTTATCCGGAATATCGCAGATGTTCTCCGTAATAAATTTTTGGATATCCACAATTGGCCGGAACGAAACAGCCTTCTTCATCATCCGTAAGACCTGCTCGTTGTGAACGTTCCACTTTGCAAGCATATTGCGGCGATACTCTTTTTGGGTATCGTAAAATTCTGCCCGTGCATAGTTCTGCTTCAAAAAACGGCGAAGTGCAGAAATCTCCATTGCCTCGCCCTGTTCAATAAAGCAATTTTCCGGCAGTGTCCCCGTGTAAATAAAGAATGTATCACGGTAACTTCCATCGCTACGGCAGTCAAAGGTAACGCCCGTCACAAAGTTGCTGCCCTCCATCTCATCCTGAAATTCGCAGACAATATAGGTAGAAAAGTCCTTACCACGGCGGGAATACGGGCTGTTATCATCCATGTCGGCGCGCAGATAGCCTTCCAATGTGCGCTGCGATTTTTCGTTGGCTGCCTGATTAAAATTGCGGGAATTTGTCTCGCCCAGCAGCACGATCTGCAGTGCATCGATGACCGTTGACTTTCCGGCACCGTTCTTGCCGGTCAGGAAATTGATGTCGCCCACTTCAATCAGTTCCTTACTGAAATAGAGCCAGTTGATCAGCAGGATCTTCTTCAGCTTCTTCATCTGTTTCCTCCTTTTTCAAAACAGACACAACCAAGTTCAGCTTTTCGCTGGAGACCGCAGAAAGAATGGTTGGCAATATTGCGATCCTGCAGCTGCCCTGGTTGAATTTTCCTTCCAGTCTTTGAATCACAGAATGGTTTTCCAGTACCGTAAACGCGCGTTTGACCTCTTCCATATTCGGCTTAGCCGGAAAAACTGGATAGTCGGTCACCACTTTTTCCAGCACATCCCGCACAGTACATACGGCATCCTGCTCCAAACCCAAACGCTCCATATTTTCTTCGTAGATCAGCCGTAATGCCAGCAAAATCGCCGTTTCTTTTTTATTGAGGTTGCAACGGTTAGCCTCGTCTGTGTTCAACACATAAAAGTATCCGTTCAGTTCATCCCTGCGCAAATCCCAGTCCAGCAGACTCAGGTACTCCTGTACAGCCTCATAGTGCCGTGATAGAAAAAGATAGTCTGGGTTATCCACCCTGCCTTTTCCCGGCTGGTAGATGGTTCGCACAATGTATGTGCGGCTGAGCAGCTGATTGCAGACAGATTTGAATTGTTCCAGTTCTTTTGCCGTTGCATTGGTAACAAAATCAAAATTCACGGCTTCTTCTCCTTCCTCCGGATCTGCATTTTCGGGATCGAATAGCCATTTTTGCAAAAAATGCCATCGAGTTCCTGGACCACATAACCGGCAGATGTATCCTTGCTTCCAAGGATTGCCAGCAAACTCATGATATAATCCTTGTCCTCTTCAAGCGAGAGCTCCTCCGAGCAACGAATGTCAGCGTCTCCCAGCCATCCCTGCACGTAAGCATTTACTGCTGCCCGGCCATATTTCGATTGCAGTAACTGTGCCGCTCTGACCTGTTCTTCCGTATTCGGTGCCTGATCATCTTGTATCAGCACCGACGCGGTTTTTGTCCGTTTTTCGGGACGCTTACGGTACCACAGACTTTTTTCTGACAAAAAAGACTGCTCATACAATTGAAATGCCGGTCGTATCTGGTCCACCAGCTCAGATGCCCTGCGGTTTCTGGACAGTGCCGTCAGCAAAACATTCAAATTGCCGCGCACGCTTTGATCTCGGTTCGTCAGGTTCTCGATTTTCTGTGTTGCTGCCCTGGTATAGCGCCGGACCTGCGTATCAATTTCTTCAAGATAGTCCTTCTCTAAATTGTCATAGCGTTCTTCGATCCAGAAAATTTTCCTCAGCAGATCGGCACGGCAGTCTTCCAATGTCTTGCCCCGCTTATCACGCAATGCTTCATTTGCCATCGTCATCAGCAGCGCGTCATCTTCTTCCCACCGTCTCAGTATAGATTGAATTGGGACACGATACTTCGGCACTGAGTCTTTGATTTTCAGCGGACGGATGTATGCCTCCACAACTTTTTGTCCGAAGTCATTGAAGTGTGCAGCCAGCACCTGGTTGACATCCTGCATATCGATCTGCATCTGAAAGTAATGCTTTACGTTATGATAGACCATTTGCAACAAACTAATCAGTGCCGTTGTGTTATCGTAGGCACTGTAAAGCGCCGTCATTTTTTCGTAAGCATTGTCGCTATCGTCAGCGACCTTTAATGCAGAGAACGTTCCGAACACATAGGAATATCCACGAGCCGGGCTATCATCGCGGAGTTGGTGGAATAATTCCAGCAAGCGGCTGCTGTAATTAGGAATCGTGATATACTCTTCAAAATCATCCCCACGTTCCTTCTCAAACCACCCCTTACTACACAGCTTGCGGATCAAAAAACGGGCGCGGCCAGAGATATCCCTCAGTTCCTCTTCGTCAATGTCTTCATCTTCAAACGTAGCATCCGCCAGTTCCTGCTCCAGCCTGCCGCGCAGCATTGAATACAAGACATCTTCCCGTATTTTCAAGTTTTCTTGGTATGCTGCGTACAGTACGTCCAGTGCATCCGCATATAAAATACGGTTGGGCGAAGCCAGCGGCGAGAAAAGTTCACTGGGAACCACTTCGAAAAACTTCATAGGCCTACCACCTTATTCGACTGATATACGCTTTCTTTTCTATTATTGTAACCTCTTTCCGCTTACAAAACAAGATGCAAAAAGCTCTTGGCCTCCATTACAGAAGCCAAGAGCTTTTATCTTCTTTACCCTACCAGATTTTATTTCCGGGGAGACTTAATCGCAACCTGAGCGGGTGCTAAAATTACAGGGCGTTCGGAACAGTGTTCTGCCGTTTCTTTAACACGCTGTATCTCCAAAGAACGGCTTCACTGTACTAAGAGAAACTCCGTTACGCTTTGCTTTTTCCTGTTCATAAGTCACACGGGTAACTTCCTCAATAAAAGCTCGGACTTCCGGCGTTGCTGTTGACCATGTGACATTAAAGCGTCTGCAAATTTGATAAAATGTGCGATAAAATGTCTCTCGCTCTGCATCACGCTGAAAATATTCTTTTGCACTCATCAAACACACCTCATTTCAAGTAAGTTACAAAGATGTTCATTGCTGCCTCACCAGAAAGTTCATAACGCGGTGCTCCACCAAAACTCGGCAATGGACAAGCTCCATAGTCCCGGACATAATGCTCTGCCAGCTCCGGAACCTTTGCCTCGAACGTAACCGTCCCGCCGCATTCATGGTCAATCGACAGCTTGATTCCGTACGCAATCAACACCCGGCCAATGCCCTGATACTTTTTAGAATGCCCGACAATTGTCGGATTGCTTTCCGGCTGGCTCTCAATGTAGGTAATATGAACCATCACGTCATTTTCCAATATTTCGTATGCAGCCAGCGCAACCAATTCGCCATTACCCGTCTTTAAGGCATACTTTTCAAAGGCATCATCCTGAATATAATCTGACAACCAGCTTGTTTGCCAGACGGGTTCTTTTTCAGTCTGTACCGCATCAGACTTTTTCATGCGCACGATTTTCACACTGATATTCTGACTGCCGTCTGTTTTTATAATAAATGGTACAAACTTTGCCATACAGACCTCTTTTCCTAAATAAAGCATTTTACAGTTTTATTATACTCAGTCGCTCTTAAATTTTCAACCAGTCACCGCCTCCGCTTCTTTTCAAATCTTTTTGTGTAAATATGTAAAATAAATATAATCCATGATATAAAAACCGCCCCGATCTCCTGTTACGGAAACCGGGGCGGTTCACTTGCATTATTTGTGCTTTCTC
>NZ_JAFREK010000065.1:0-8272 GCF_017377535.1 Faecalibacterium sp. Marseille-Q4137 | reverse complement strand
TTCAGTGATGTCGTATCCCTCGTAAGCGTACATGGTGATGATTTCCAAATCTTCGACTTTCAAAGTTTCGAGTGCAGTAAGCAACTGTTCGTTCTCAATCTCACCAATCCATGCAAAACGGCTTTTGGTTTCGTGGTAGGTATCCGTTACGGTAACGGCTTTTTCATACTGCTTGAAGTCGCTGGTTTCCTTGGCTGCGCAATCATCGGCAGCACCAGAAACCGTCATTGTGTTAGTGATGTAGGCACGTTCGCTATTAAGAACACCCAAATCAAACTCGTACATAGCCTGAATTGCATCTTCGCTCATTCCTGCTTCGCGGTACTGCACACGAAGATGCTCCCAATTTGCGTTCAGCTTGCGACGTTCATTGCCATTATTGAAACTCATGTGTAACCTCCAAATTTTCGATAAAACGTGAAAAGTCGAAAATTCGGAGATGCTACGGATATTTCGCCGCTTGGGGTAGCCATGAAAAGAGGGCAAACATAAAACCTGCTCCTTTTCGGGAGCAGGCCATCTGAAGCTATAAAAATAGCCGGACAACAGCCGACCGAAAGATTGGAGATCTTTCAGTCAAGCTGCTGCCCGGCCATTTGGTGCTACGTTTCATACATTGCCTTATGGCAATGGCCCGTTGCTCGGTGCTAACAGTCCATATTCAGAGTGCAGTGCACCCGATTGTTTTATAAAACTGATGTTTACTTGGCCCGAATGGAAAGGTCGAGCCATAACATTTTCCGGCAACGCCAGCATTTTATATGGATGAATCCAGTGCAGTCGGCGGTCATTCGATAAAGTTTTAAGTTGCACTTGGGGCAAAACTGCCAGTGTTCCGTAATTGCTTTCTTCTTATGATTGAGCATGACTTTCCCTCCCAAATATAAAGTTTGCTGCTATATCATAGGAGAAACGGTGGACTGCGGCACTTTGGCTCCAAAAGCGCAAAAACGCCAGCCTCCCATTGAGGGAAGCTGGCGCAATATTGCACATCGGCATGATTATGGGTGGTGAAGTAGAACAATTGTGCCGGTTTGTTGGCATTCTGGTCTACAGCAACAGACAGGCTTTTTTTGATGCGTTACCCCAATAAAAAATCACAGTTACCTCCACAAACGGCAACTGTGATCGAATAGCGCGTGAAATCGCCCGGACGAGTTACCGTTTTTTTATAACTCGACCGGGAAACGCAAAAATCGGCATTATACTTCCTGCTCACAGGAAATACAAGGTTATACCGCGTCATTCACCAGAACGATACAATACTATTGAGGTGAACGATGATGCCGAATTCTGACTTGAAGGTACTTGGAGAAAAGGTTCGCACGGAGCGCAAGCTGGCAGGTTTAACACAAGAACAACTTGCTGAACGCTGCCATGTTTCAACGAAGCATATCGCCAACATTGAAAAAGGCAGCATGAATCCATCTTACGAAATTCTTTTGGCGATTGCTCGTGTTTTGCCGGTTTCGCTTGATGTGCTGATTACTCCGGGGATGGGTAAAACGGAAATAGAGTTAAAAGAGTTCAATCGAATCTATCTTTCCTGTCCAGAAGCGGTGCGAGAAACCTTAATGGACTCGACCCGCACACTGGCAAAGCATCTGACAGAGTTTTACAGTAAAATTGAAAATCCTTGAAAATGTTTTGCTTGTGGTACAGTATAGCATATTTTTCAAAGTCACTATACCAAAACGAACCCAAAAGCAAACCAATTTTATACCAATTCAGTCGATTCCCAAGCTGACCTGAATCTCTGTTTCCAAATCATTTTCCAATGCCGTATATAGTTCTTGTGGTGTACGGCAAAGAATTGCATTGAAATTGATGGGATTGCCTTCATTAAAAAGCCTTACATATCCCCAGCGGCATGGAACAACGTCCAAATAGGTCGCAGACTCTAAAAAGCTATGGAAGTGGGTCAATACTTCTTCAAATGTTTGCATGGTTTGACCTCCTGAATTAAGTTATCTCTATTTTAGAATATTCTTGGTCATCTATGCAAGGATGCCGATTTCGTACAGCGTAGAAAACGATAAAGCCATACCGAAGAATCCTACTAGGATCTCACGGTATGGCTTTTATTACAGATTGCGATTCAATCGCACCAATTCCGATGATGGGACAAATTGATATCCAATGTTGGAAACCGTTTTAATATAACGGGGGTGATCTTTGTCATCCTCTATTTTCTGGCGGATTCGACCGATCGTGCTGGTGACGGCTCTCAAATAGCTTTCGCTGTCCTTATGCCAGACTGCTTCAAAGATCTGCTCCTTTGTAAACAGTTTGCCCGGATGCTGTGCCATCAAACTCAAAACACCGTATTCATAACGACTCATGTACACCTCTGTTCCATGTTTGAAAACACGGTGGTGTTCCAAGTTGATTTCCAGATCGGGACGGCTCAGAGCGTCTGTGGGATTTCGCATCAAATCGAACCATTCAAAAATCGTCTGCTCTTGCGGTGGGCAGTGATCCTTCGTGATGCGAACAACAACTTCAATTTTTTGCATACAATAGACAATCCTCCCCCAAAGCCAAATCTATATCACTCGATATGGAAAATCGGGTGTAGCTCGCATTTCCGCATTGACCGTGCACTACGATGCCGTGTGTTTTAGCCGCCGTCGTTTTTGGAATCCCGAAAGTTCAGAGCCGCCAGCAGGCATCCAAACGCGCCTGCCCAGAGAAGGTCGGTATAGAGCCATACTTGGAGAATGGCAAAAATCACCCCTGCGATCAGCAGCAGGATGCCAGCCGTTAACAGCAGACGTACCGATAACTGCTCCATCTTAGGTATCCCTTTCTGTGCGAAGATAGTGCTGCACCCGGTGGACGTTCCCGGAACGAACTGCAATGTACCACAAGGATTGAGTCACTGCTCCGGTAGGCATTGGTGTATTCAGCGGCACCAGAAGCAGTGCCGCCCGCACCTTGTAGGGAATATTGTTTTCCGCCATACGACGGCTTTTTTTCTTTTGCCGTCGTCCGGCAGATGTATGAATCTATAGGTATTTTCTATTCAATCTTTTTTCTTTTTTCTTGATAAATATGAAACGCTGCTACTCCAGTCGCTGCCAACTGAACCAGAATTAGAACAGCAAACAGACCGAAGCTCTCATAATAGAACAGCTCATCCCTAAATAGAAGGACATCACAGAGCGCAGTAAAGGTAAGTGTCACAAAGTAAATGATATAATCTCGCAGGCTTCTGCGGATATTTTGAATTGCTAACTTCCAGTACATATCTTCCTCCCATCACCTTACGCTATCGGAGTTGCTGCGAATCGAACGCTGGAACAGCAGCCATGTACTGAGAAAGTAGCAGCTCAGCAGCAAAGCGAAAATCCCGACAATGATACCTATTTGCCGCATCAAGGCTCCGCAGCCAATATAAGCTGAGATTTCAGCAGAAACACTTTGAAGAAAATAGCCAATCACAATCATTGCTACAACGATTGCCGCTGTGATCGGCATCCCAAACCAAACACCAAGCTGTTTTAGAACCAAAGTATGCAGGTCCTTCTCTTCCACTCCCATTTTTCGCAGAACCGAAAATCTGTAGTTGTTTTTTTCTGCATCTAGGAGCTGCTGAAGAGCCAGCACGGTAAGACACATCACCATCAGCACAATTGCACCATAGATCAAGGACGCTTTTAGGATAAAGTTAAGGGCGATTATACGGTTCACTTCCGTAGTACGGACAGTTGTACTGTATCCTGCCAGATTGTCTTTATCAGGATCTTCTGGATAAGAACGCCCAAGAAGCTGTTCCAGCATTTCTGCCGTTTTGAAGGGAAGCGGATATTTGGTCATCACAAATCGGTTGCTCTGTACCGGAAGCAAGACTTGCGCTATCTCGTCCGGTATGATATACACCACATCTGTATATAGATTATAGATGGATTCCCCCACAGGTTCCTGAAACACTGCATTCTCACTGAGTTTCAGAGTGCCTGCGTCCGTTTCCAGTAAAGTATGCTCAGCGATGTAGTTTTCAATATCCTTGTCCTCTGCCGCACTATGCCAGTGGGTAGCAAATTCATCCGTTTTTAAAATAATAGGTTCATATCCCAACATTTTCCGAACAGCGTTATAATCCTTCAGTGCAATCGCCAAGGGAGGAAAATCGTACTTTACCCGCTGGTAAAAGTCTCTTTTTTGAGGAAGATATTCCGAAAAAGTCAAATCGTCCTTTATCTCTATGTTGTTTTGTTCTATGAACGCAGTAATTTCCTCATAGTCTGTATCCGGAAGATTTTCCACTTCATAAACTTCGTTGTAGCGGCTTGAAATTTGAATATCATAGACTGCCCGACTATCCAAATAGCCCAGACTCCATCCTGTCAAAACTGGCGCAATGACAAACAAGCAGATAGAAAAAGTCAGGGTCACACAAATGATCGTCATCGTTTTCGTATTGGTAGCCAGCTTAGAGGAAAGCTGTCCAAACAGAAATAAACTCGTATTGTGATATTTGCGGGACACTTTAGACTCCTTCCAGTATAGGAGCGCCGCATTCGATAAATACATGACTGCGGAAATGATAAACAAAATATCCGCAACCCCAAACAGCAAATATTGATTCAGAGTTGGGGCGTCAAATCCAAGGAAGTAGGCTTTTTCCAGTTCTGCGATGGAAAAAATCGGGATAGCGGTCAATACAGCACCAGCCAGAAGCCCGCAAAGATATAGGGAAAATCCTATTTTTCTGTGTAAAAAAGAAACTGCAATTGCCCAAAGCAGCGTCACGGCAGGGAAAAGGACATTCCCCCAATACATGAGCTTTACAGGAAGTGGATATCTGGGATCGAAGTAAAAATGATATTTTACAGCACCTACCTCCAGCATCCACAGCAGCATAATGCCATAGAAAATACAGATCATCGGCATCCATCTGCTTTTATGAAGCGGTTTTTCATTCTGACGGTTTGCCGTCATAAGCTCAATAATCCTACTTTTATTGAGAATTCTGACATTCCCGACTCCAACCAGAATCTGGCAAACAACAAAGAAGCCCACGGTCAGCAGCACGGTATCTGGAAAAAAAGACCAAGAAAAAGCGTAGGGTTCCCCAAAAGAAGCAAGCAGCATAGCCGTAATGACCTGAGAAACGACCATCCCTAGAAGGATTCCCACCGACACAGAGAATATGAGTAGGAAAAAAGTCTCTCCAAAAAAGAGCAGTCCTATGGTTTTTTGCTCCATTCCCAGGGTTGCCTCAACTGCAAACTCCGATTGTTTTTTTCTCAGCATGAAACGATTGACATAGTGAATCAGAAACAACAGAAGCAGACTAATCCCGCAAATCGCCAGTTTCATACCTCCAGCCAGCAGGGAAATATTATATTCCGCACCAATGGTCGGATGATAATGGGTGCTGCTGATAGACAAAAACGCATAGAACAATGTGACACAGAGTGTCATGGTCACAATATAAATCAAATAGTCCTTTCCTGACCGCTTTGCATTTTTGAAAATGAGTTTAGTGTACATCATTCACACCCCCTCCCATCATGGTGAGGACATCCAAGATTTTTTCAAAGAAAACCCTACGAGAATCACTGCCTTTGAGAATTTCCGCGAAGATCGCACCATCTCTTAAAAAGAGAATACGATTGGCATAGCTTGCCGAAAAAGCGTCGTGTGTTACCATCAGGATTGTGGCGTCAAGGCTTTCGTTAATACTCTGGATTGTGGAGAGCAAGGCTTGTGACGAGTGACTATCTAACGCGCCGGTAGGTTCGTCCGCCAGAATCAACTTTGGCTGGTTGATAATAGCTCTGGCACAGGCACACCGCTGTTTTTGACCGCCGGACACCTGATAGGGATATTTATCCAGAATATCCGTGATATTCAGCTTTCCGGCCATTTCCCGCACCCGCCCATCAATCTCACCTGCAGGAACCTTGTTGATAGTCAGTGCCAAGGCAATGTTTTCCGAGATTGTCAGAGTGTCCAGCAGGTTAAAATCCTGAAATACAAATCCAAGATTCTCCCGACGAAACCGGGCAATCTGTTTTTCGTTGATTTCCGTCACATCGGTTCCGTCCAGATAGATATGTCCCGCACTGACGGTATCAATGGTGGAAATACAGTTGAGCAGGGTAGTCTTGCCGGAACCGGATGCTCCCATGATTCCTACAAATTCCCCCTCCTGAACGGAAAAGCTGATGTCCTGAATTGCTTTTGTAACAATCCCGCCATTTCCGTAATATTTTTGGATATGATCCAGTTTCAAAATTTCTTTCATTGTTATCACCTCTGATCTCTATTGTAGAATAAGAATGGCTTCGTTTGTATCAAGTTTTCTTACAAAGTTCTAACAAAAATGTAAGAAGTGCAGGACCGCAATCAGCCCTGCACTTCATGGATCAGACAGTTGATGTGAAACGCCAGGGAAATGGCGGTTCCTTGTTCCGATGATTCTGCCGCAATGCCAATGCCCAGCTTTTCACAGAGCCGTTTGCATAGGTACAGGCCAATGCCTGTGGACTGCTGGACCATACGACCATTCTGACCGGTAAATCCCTTTTCAAAGATACGGGGCAGATCGGACGCAGCAATCCCGATTCCATTGTCCTCCACAACAAGAACAACCTGATCTTGCCGTTTATGAGTAGAAATGCGGAGAACCGGTTGTTCCGTACGATACTTGACCGCATTGGCAATCAGTTGGTTCAGAATAAAGCGCACCCACTTTTCATCTGAATAAACCGTGTCCTGCATTTCCTCCACTTCCAGACGCATACCACCTTGGAGCAGCAGATATTTATTATCTGCAATCGCCTGATGCACCACTTGGGACAGTGCCATTTCCCGGACAGAATAATCTTTCTCTGTATGCTCACTGCGGGCGTAATAAAGAGCTTGTTCGGTAAAGCGGTTGGTCTTTTCCAGTTCCAGCAGAAGTTCCTTTGTCCAGTCCGTCCGGTGGTTTTCACATAGGAGTTTCATGGCAGTAATGGGCGTTTTGATTTCGTGAATCCATTGCTCAATGTATTCTTTGTACTCCAGGCGTTCTCGCTCGACTTCTCCAATCTGTTCCAACATGGATTTTCCAGCCATTTTCAAAAGCTGATAGTAAACCTGTTCCTCGGCCTGTTCCGGCAGCTCCATCACTTCGGAAATGAGGTATCTTTCGGAAAGCTGTTCCGCCATATCCAGAAGTTTTTTCATCTGCCGCTTCCGTTTCCAGTAAGTGAGGACAAGTCCCGTCAGCAAAATCAATGCCCATACAATCAGGATCAATACTACTGCGGAAACCGAATTGCCGCACACCAGCAAAAATACAGTGAGTGCAGCCATACAAACAAGGTTCGTCAGCAGAAATGGTAGCCTGTTTTTCCAATATCGTCTGCTGTTCATATCGTGTACCCCTGTCGGTGCTTTGTCTTGATAAAATCCGTCAGACCGATGCCCGCCAGTTTTTCCCGGATGCGATTGATATTGACGCTCAAAGCATTGTCATCCACATATAGCTGATTGTCCCACAAATACTCAATCATATCTCCGCGAGAACAGATTTTTCCACCGTTCTTGAACAAATAATAGAGAATTTTCAATTCGTTCTTAGTAAGTTCTACGCTCCGTCCATTATAGTCCAAACTGCTGGATTCCAGATGCAGCATCGCATCTCCATAGACGATCTTCTCCCGTTGTTGTGCGGGATAGGTTTTCTTCAGCAGAGAAGCAATTTTCGCAAGCAGGATTGCTGTGTTATAGGGCTTCGTGATAAAAGCGTCTCCACCCAACATAATGCTATTCAGCTCGTCCATATCCGTGTTGCAGCTTGTCACAAAGATGATCGGCACTTCGGAAAAGGTACGAATTTTAGAGCATAAAGCAAAACCATTCTCTCCGGGTAACTTAATGTCCAACAAAATCAGATGTGGCTTTTCATCCTGAATCTGTTCTATCACAGCAGAAAAATCCTTTATGCCAATCGTTGCATATCCATTTCCATTCAATAATGTTTGCAATTCTCCCTGTATCACAGGATCATCTTCAATTATCATAATTTTATATCGTTTCATGCTTTCTGCACCTTCCTTGTTTTGTCCGGCCATCAATCGGCTTTTCTGCAGTTTTGGGAATCAGCCAAACACCGGCCATCTTCACAGCGCCGGAGATACGCCCACCGGCACAATAATAATTTACTCTACGAGGTGTCACGCCCCACTTCTCGGCGGCCTCTTTTAATGTCATATAGTCCATTTCGCACCTCCACAAAGTACATTATAGTTCCTCATCTCGAATAATGCAAGAA
>NZ_JAFREK010000064.1:0-8530 GCF_017377535.1 Faecalibacterium sp. Marseille-Q4137 | reverse complement strand
TGGGCGATGTGGAGCACTACGACGAGGAAAAGGACGATTGGAGCACCGGCTATTACGGCACCGGCAGCCGCCAGCAGGTAACGGACGATGTGTTCCACAAGCTGGAGACCGGCGAAGAGTTCACACGGGATGACTTTATCAAGGCGGAGCTGGCGCTGCAGGATGCCAAGCTGGAAGCCGGCATCGATCTTGAAAAGGAGAAGAGCCCGGGCCTCATTGGTAAGTATCACGATTGGAAAAAGAACCGCGTAAGGCACAAGGTGAACAAAAAGAAGTACCTTCTGCTCTGCCTGTTTCTGGGCTGGTGCGGCGGCCACCGCTACTATGAAAAGCGGTATGTGCTGGCGGCCTTCTACACCTTGTTCTTCTGGAGCGTGGTGCCCTTCTTCCTCTGCGTGACCGACCTTCTCATTGCCCTGCCCATGCAGGCTGATGAGAACGGCGACATCCTGATCTGACATCTTCCTCTATTCATTCATTTACCTCCTAGCGCCAGAAAGGGCCTGCGGCATTTGCCGTGGGCCCTTTCTGGCGTTTGCAGGTCCGTTCTCCGGCGCGGAACATAGTGGCGGCTAACTGGCGTTGTGCTATACTAGTATATCAATTGATTGTGCAATAAGCACAATAGAATTTTTCACATTCGTGAAACTTTTCCCATAATCGTAAAATTGACCTGTTTTACCTTAAAATATTACTAACAGATATATCAAAAAGCGTTCATAATATAGACATAAAGTTCCGGACGGGCTGGTACGCAGTGGCAGCTGTAAGCCCCATGGAGAAAACGGAGAATGTTCCTGTGTGAACAAAGGAGAGAATGAAATGGCAAAACCAGAAGTCTGCCGGATAAGTTCTATGATAAGGACTATGAGCACAACGGCATCCACCGCGTTCCCCTGTGGCGTATCGCAGGCTACGCGTTGAACAACACCGCAACCAACGTTTATCTGATGATGATGAACTACGCTACCTACTACCTGATGGGCTGGGTCGGCGTTGGCATGATGGTCGCTTCTTCCCTGACCATGATGATGCGTATCTGGGACGGTGTCACTGACCCGTTCGTCGGCTTCATGGTCGATAAGACCAACGGCAAGTTCGGCAAGAACCGCCCGTTCATCGTGATCGGTCAGATCATCCTGTGCGTGACCAGCTACATCGCTTTCCATGTCACCCACAAGCTGCCTCAGGGCGTGCGCTTCCCCTTCTATGTGGTCGTCCTGATGGTCTACTATCTGGGCTACACCTGCCAGTGTGTTGTTACCAAGTCTGCACAGAGCTGCATGACCAATGACCCCAAGCAGCGCCCCATGTTCGCTTCCTTCGACGGCGTGTTCAACACCCTGCTGTTCGCCATTCTGGGCATCATCATCCCTCGTATTGCTGATGGCTACACCGATGTGGGCGGCTACGCTTCCACCCAGTTCATGCACACCCTGTGGCTGATGACCGCTATCATGTCCGCCTGCTTCACCGTGATCGCTGTGATCTCCATTACCCCCAAGGATCGTCCTGAGTTCTTCGGCACCGGCAAGCCCATCAAGGTCGGTATCAAGGATTACTGGGATACCCTGAAGAACAACCGTGCCATTCAGATGCTGGTCCTGTCCGCATCTACCGATAAACTGGGCTCCTCTGCAAAGTCCAGCGCCGTCATGGTCGCCATGTTCGCCTGCATCGCCGGTTCCAACCTGCTGCAGAGTAACGTTACCGGTCTGGTCACCATCCCCAGCACCATCGTGTGCTTCCTGTTCATCAGCTTCTTTGCTACCAGACTGGGTCAGCGCAAGGCTATGCTGATCGGCTCTGTGGGTGGTCTGGTCATCAACGGCGCTCTGGCAGCCCTGTGGCTGCTGGGCGATCCCACCACCATGACCTCTAACCCCGCTACCGGTGCTCTGAACTGGGGCTACTTCCTGATCCTGTACCTCGTTCTGACCATCATCGCCGCTGGTTTCCAGGGCATTTCCGGCAACATCGTTATCCCCATGACCGCTGACTGCGCCGACTACGAAGTCTACCGTACCGGCAAGTACGTCCCCGGCCTGATGGGCACCCTGTTCAGCTTCGTGGATAAGCTGGTCTCCTCTTTCGCTCCCATGGTCGCCGGTATCATGTTCAGCATGTGCGGCTTCACCGATCACAACCCCGTTATGGGTGACCCTGTTACCCCGGGCCTGCGTATGGGCGTTGTCTTCTGCGCTTACGGCATGATCATGATCGGCCTGGTCTGCAACCTGATCGCCATGAAGTTCTATCCCCTGACCAAGGAGAAGATGGAAGAGATCCAGGATGAGGTCGCTCAGATCAAGATGAAGACCATGGCTGAGAACGCCTAATTGGTACTTGCAATTTTCTGCGGAAACCTGTAAAATCAAATAGGAAAACCGCTCGCCCTTGCGGCGGGCGGTTTTCTGCTTTTGGAACAAAATTCAAACAAGAGGTACATCGTACATGGAAGAAAAGACACAGTGGGTAAAGGACCCGGACCATGGGTTCATCTGGAACACCATCGACCACCTGTTATACTGGAGAGAACACCGTGAAAAGCACTGTGTCAGCCGCAAGAAATATATGCGCCTGTGCATTCTGGGTGCGTTTGGTGCGCACCAGTTCTATGCCAAGCGCCCGGTGCTGGGCCTGCTGTATCTGGCAACCTTCTGGAGTGGTTTCTCTGCCGCTATGACCATCGTGGACTTCATCATTGCCGTGCCCATGAAACCGGACGAGAACGGCAACATCTGGCTGTAAAAAGCCCTCTGGCGGCCTGCTGGGCCGGAAAGGAAAACACCCTATGGATAATGTTATACAGTTTCTGTTCAACACCAACCACGAGCAGCCCAGCATCCTGGTCTGGGTCCTGCTGATCGTGATCGCGGTCGTGATTCCCAATTACGTCAGATATCGGATGGAGCAGAAGCGCTCCAATGATTCTGTTCCCACCCAGAACCCTGCCCGTTCTGCCCCGCGCAAGAAGAAGCGCAGCAAAAAGCGCTGAGCCGCAGGCTGGGGCAGCATGGTAAAGATGCTTTGATATTTCATGATTTCCCATAACCGAAAGGGCCCTGCAAATGCCGCAGGGCCCTTTTGGTTTGCAAGAGAGTGTGGGAGATGAGAAAATAGATTGACGACTGATAGCAAATGTGCTATCATAAGGCTGAGGGATAAGCCGCACATAGAAGAGGAACATGAATGTATACAGTCGAATTTTACGAGAACGACAGAGGCGTTTCCGAACTGTGGGACTTTTTGGAAGAGCTGCGGATAAAAAGCGCATCCAATAAGGATGCGCGAATACAGTATAAACAGATCGTGTTGTATATCCAGCTGCTGCAGGACAACGGAACACGGCTTTCCGAGAATGTGACGAAGCATCTGATGGATGGCATCTGGGAGCTGCGTCCGGGAAATAACCGGGTATTCTACTTCTGTTGGCGGGGTGACCGGTTTGTGCTGCTGCACCAGTTTCGGAAGAGATCGCAAAAAACACCGCGGCGTGAAATTGAACGAGCAAAAGCGGAACGTGATGATTGGCTTGCAAGAAAGGGTGAATGAATATGAGGACCTGGAACGATTATAAGGAGCATGTGGCAGCTGTTGACCCGGACATTGCAAAGGATATCCGGGAAGCGGAAGCAATGTCTGCAATCGTGAAAGCAATGGTAGAGCAGCGCAATGCGATGGGATTGAGCCAGCGGGAACTGGCAGCGAGGTGCGGTATTCCGCAATCCTCGGTGGCACGGATCGAATCCTTTAAAACGATGCCCAATCTGGATACCCTGCTGAAGATCTTCCAGCAGCTGGGTTTGAAATTGACCATCTCAGCGGCCTGATTCATCTTGCCATTTGCCGCATACAAAAACCGCCCCGGCGGCTGCTTTGTGCAGTGCCGGGGCGGTTCGTTTGTTTTTTGGTGTTCAGATGCAGGAAGTACTTACTTCTTGATCTTGATTAGCTGTGCGTTCAGGCTCTCGATAAAGCCATCGGGCATGTTGATCATCTTAGCCATAGTCTCAGGGGTCATGCGCTTCATCATATCCCACATGCCAACGCCGGGCTTGACGTCAAAGTTGGTGGCCAGCTTGACAGCCCTGGTAGCGAGAGCCAGAGCCTCTTCGTTCTTGGAGAGATCCTCCATGCTGTCCTTGATGCTGTAATAGCCCTCGGGAAACTCCATCGGAGCCTTCAGATCCAGGCTGCCGACCTGCTTGAACCAGTTGGCAACGCCCTCCTGACGCTCGTTGAACTCAGGCAGAGTGTAGCAATCAGGCTCCTTCTCGACCTTTTCCAGCGTGATGGAATCCTTCACGTCACCGGCAACGGCCAGGATGGTGTTGAAGCCCTCTTCCAGAGCAACATTGAACTTGAACACGCGGTGTGCGGTCTGCTGGCCGACTTCCTTGCCGTTGACGTACAGCACAACGGTGTCCTGGTTGGAGTAGACCTTGATCTCGGTGGTCTCGCCTGCGCGCTGTGCATGGCGGCGGCCAGCGATGTGGACCATGGGCTGCTTGGACCAGTATGCCTGGTAGACAAAGTAGCTGTCCTTCTTGGTCTTGCGGTCAATGGTCATCAGGCCCTTGTTGTTGCGGCCTGCAACGCCGCCCTCGTTGCGGGCAGCACAGCCAAAGTCGAACATGTTCCAGCAGTGGGTAGCCCACACCCAGGGACGATCCTCGAACACCTGAGCCAGATGCTCGTGGTACAGTGCCTGATACTCCTCGGTGTAGTCCTTGCACTGGGGATCGTTGCTGTGCCAGTTGATGATACCCTCGGTGCCGTACTCGGAGATGCCGATGCAGATGTCGGGGTGCTCGGCGTGGAACTTGTCCAGCCAGGGGCCGTTCTGCTCCATCTTGCCGCCGTACCAGCCGAAGTAGTGGTTGTAGCTCTCTACATCGGTAATGTGATGCATGGGGCCGTCAACAGGGGTGTTGGAGACGTGGGCAATGGTGGTGAGACGGGTGGGGTCCAGCTCACGCACCAGCTTCTGCAGGTCGTGGTGGTTGTCCACCAGCTCCTGGCAGATGCCGCCGATCAGGATCTCGTTGGACAGGCCCCAGAACATGATGGAGGGGTGGTTGTAGTTCTGGATGATCAGCTCGGTCATCTGGTGACGGCAGTTCTGGTGAGCGGAGGGGTCCTTCTTAAAGACGCTGATGAAGGGGATCTCAGCCCAGACGGCGAAGCCCAGCTCGTCACATGCGTCGTAGAAGTCCTGGCTGTGCTGATAGTGGGCCAGACGGATGGTGTTGGCACCCAGCTCCTTGATGAGCATGGCATCCTCGTAGTGATCCTCAGCGGTCAGGGCGTTGCCCTTGTACAGACGATCCTGATGGCGAGCCACGCCGCGCAGCGGGGTGGGCACGCCGTTGATGGAGAAGCCGTCGTTCGGGGTCACAGTATAGCTGCGGACACCCACGTTGGCGTAGATCTCGTCAAAGGTCTCGTTGTTCTTCTGCAGGCGGGCGGTCACGGTGTACAGGTTGGGCTCGTCCATGCTCCACAGCTGGGCATCGGGAACGTACAGGATGACCTTGGTGCTGTCGCAGGGGCGCACGCCGGAAGCAACTTCGTTGCCGTAGCAGTCCTCGATGCTGTACATCACAGTGTAGGCTTCTTCGCCGTTGGTGACCCAGCTCTCGATCTCGAAGGTGGCACCGCCATCCTCGGTGGGCTTGGGGGTGACCTTGATGCCGGGGCCGCCGAAGTAGTCCAGGTCAAAGTGGGTGCCGGGCACGCTGATCAGGTTCACGCCGCGGTACAGGCCGCCGTAGAAGGTGAAGTCGGCGGAAGCGGGGTACATGGAGGGGGTGTCCTCGTTGGAGACCTCGATGGTCAGCTCGTTGTCGCCCTCGTGGCACAGGTCGGTGACATCGGCACGGAAGATGGAGAAGCCACCCTCGTGGGTGGTTGCCACCTGGCCGTTGACCTTCACGGTTGCGGCCAGAGCAGCTGCCAGCACCTCAACGTAGGTGCGGCCGCCAGCCAGAGGCTGCTTGGGCTGGGTAAAGGTGCGGGTGTAGACACCGGTGGTGCGCAGATAGCTGCCGTTGCCGTCCATGCCGTCCACAGCGTTCCAGGTGTGGGGCAGGGTGACCTGCTCGGTGGGACGCTCGCCCTTGGGGAAGGACAGGGTCCAGTTTTCGTTCAAGGAAATGATCTCTCTCATCGATACTGCTCCTTCTGGTTTTCTTCTTTGTTTCGGCGGCCTGTATGGCAGAAGAAATGCCGGAAACAGGCCGGTTGTTGATTTCAGTATAGCACATCAGAGGGAGGTAGGGTTTGTACAATCTTTTGGCAAAATAGTAATATTTTGTGAAAATCCAGACGATGATTCCACGATTTTACAATCTGGCCCTTAGAAACGACAGCACAGCATGAAAAGGCTCCCCGAAGCAGAGACGAAAAAGAGGGTGTCCGTCCCCGCAGAGGGAGGCAGCGGCTTCCGCTCATCCCTGACCAGAGGGCCTCTTTGGCGCTGTGGGTCCCTCCGGCAGAAAGTGTTGACGGAACGGCGGCTTTTTGCTATAATTATAAAGCTATGAATATGGAGATGTATCGAAGTGGTCGTAACGAGAACGACTCGAAATCTAACTGGCTTTTTGGAAGTGGTTTTCCGGTTTTGCTAGGTTTCATGCGGGTTTTCCGACTTCGTGAGGGAACGATTTTCTGGCGTTCTCTCCTGCAATTCTCTCCAAAGTTTTCCCAGAATGCACGGCGCATTCTAAAATTTAATATCTGGAGCATTACTCAAGTGGTCGTAAGAGGTCGCACTCGAAATGCGATAGGCCGGGAGACCGGTGCCAGGGTTCGACTCCCTGATGCTCCGCCAAATCGAATGGACAGATGAATTTTATTCGTCTGTCCATTCTTTTTTGCCGGAACATCGCCCGTCCACCCTGTCTTGTGGGCGTATGGCATCATGCTGACGCATTGCCATAGCCCAGCCCCTCCAGCATCGCCTGTGCAGACGAGAGCTTGGAAGCGTAATCGAGGTGGGCGTAAATATTGGCGGTGGTGGAGAAGTCGCTGTGACCCAGCCATTCCTGAATCTGCTTCATGGGAACGCCGTTTGCCAGAAGAAGGCTGGCGCAGCTATGACGCAGGTCATGAAAGCGGATAGGACGCAGACCGTTTTTCTCCAACAGCTTCGGGAACTGCTCGGAAACGTAGTTGGGGCGGATGATGTTCCCGATCTCGTCCACACACAGATAGCCCAGATAATCCCGGTTGTAGCTTTTACCGCACAGGCGGCGGTAGGTTTCCTGCTGACCTTTCAGCATCAGCAGGCGGTCACGGATGGGCGGCACAAGAGGCAGCGTCCGCAGGCTGGACTTCGTTTTTGCACGGTCTGCCTGTACCAGAACCTTTTTGCCGTCGATGGATGCCTGCGTAACGATGTGCTTGATCTCCAGAGTGTTTTCCTCAAAGTCGATCGCATCCCACTTCAGCCCCAGCGCCTCGCTGCGGCGCAGGCCGTAGAAGGATGCCAGCAGAACCGGGATCTCCAGCTTGGTGCCCTCTGCGACCTCCGTCAAAGCATGGATCTCTTCGGCACTGTAATAGCTGCCCTTGAACGCATTCTTCTTCGGACGCTCGACCTTATCTGCCGGATTGGTGGGGATCAGGTCGATCTTGACCGCATACTTCAATGCCTTGTGGATGTTTGCATGGTAATGGATCACCGAATTTGCCTTGACCCGTTCAAGCTGTTTGGTATAGAAATCCTGCAAATCGGTGGCTTTCAGGTCTACCAGCTTGATGCCGCGCTTGCGGAAATAGGGAGCGATGATGCGCTCCACCATTCCTTGATAGCTGGCATAGGTCGTGATTTGGACAGAGCTTTTCGTGACTTCCAGCCATTTCAGCATGAAGTCCGAAAAGAGAATGTCATCGTCCAAGCGGATCTCCGCAGGTGCGGTGGGAACCATGAAGTTCCTCCGACGTTCCAGCAAAAGAGCTTCAGCTTTCTTCTTGTTCCTCTTGACGGACAGACCGGTGGCTTCCCACTTGGTCTTTCGCTTTCCGTCTGCGTCCTTGTAACTCAGAACGATGTAGTAGAAGTCGTTTTTTTCTTGCAGATGCCCTGCTACCATAATGTTTCCTCCTGTCTTTGCATCCACCTGAATATGTAACTTCTGCCGCTGACACCATCAGTGTACCCAACGGCAGGAGAGAATGCAAGGATGTCACGCCCGGATGGTGTGACCGGGTGCGAATCCGATAAGATAAGTCAAAAGATGTGCCTTGGGGATGCGGTAGGAGCGTCCGACCTTCAAATGCTGGATGCTCCCCTTTTTCAAAAGCGCATACCCGGTTTTTGTGCTGACGCTCAATATCTCGCACATCTGGTCGATGTTCAGCACATCCGGGTAATCCCGGAGCATCACACGGTACGCATCACGGGGATTCAAAGTTTCTTCGCCCAAACAGATCCCCCCTTTCTATAATGGAGTGTACCGCTCCGTCTTGCGGTCAGGCTCTTCCTGAATCAAAGTGCAGGCTGCGATCTCGCTCATTCCTGTCC
>NZ_JAFREK010000063.1:0-8970 GCF_017377535.1 Faecalibacterium sp. Marseille-Q4137 | reverse complement strand
TTTCCTTTCTTTTCTTGATTACATCTACTTAGCCATAAGCTGCTTCATGCCCTGACTCTTTGCTTATGTGTGATAAAGAAGTAATAGAAGTGTAAAAAATTTTGCCTTTCCTATCCGATACTTGTCTTTGGTATCGGATAGGGCGGGCGGTCATTCGGGCAAGTCCACCTTGCCGACGAAAGAATAGTAAATCTCAATATCCTGTCTGCGTGTGCCGTTTTCATCGTAGCTGCACTCATGCACAACGATTTTCTCTACAAACTCACGCAAGAGGGTGTGGGTCAGTTCTTCAAAGTTCATGTGCTTGCGGACAATGTTCATAAACTTTTCTGCGTTTACGGTAGCTTCCTGTGCTTTGGAAAGCTCCGCCTGTATTCTGGCAACACGCTCTTTCAATTCCTGCTGTTCGGCTTCATAGTCTGCCGAAAGCTCCGTGAAACGCTCGTCAGAAATGCGACCGCTTACGCTGTCCTCATACAGCCGCTTGAAAATAGCGGAAAGTTCACCGATACGCTTTTCGGCAGCTTCCAGTTCCTTTTTCTTGGCGGCGTTCCGGCGTTTGCCGCCGTCCTCGTTCTGCTCGATCAGCAGCTTCATAAACCGGGCTTCATGCTTTGCCGCATAGCTCGTCACTTTCCGTAGATTGGAGAGAACGCCCGCAGTCAAAAGGTCGGTGCGGATAAAATGTGCGGTGCAGTCATGGGTGCGCTTCTTGTAGTTCCCGCAGATATAGCAGTCCTGTTTCCGCTTATCGGTCTGGTAACGCTGCTGATACATGACGCTGCCGCAGTCCGCGCAAAAGAGCATACCAGAGAACAAGCCCACTTCATCATAGCGGTTCGGACGCTTGCGCTGTTTGCGTAATTCCTGCACACGCTCCCATGTCTGGGTGTCGATGATAGGCTCATGGTGGTTCTCGAAAATTGCCTGTTTCTCAATGGGATTTTCTATGCTGTGCTTGGTCTTGTAGGACGGTTTCTCCGTCTTGAAGTTCACCAAACAGCCCATGTACTCCCGGTTTTCAAGGATATGCACCACGGTATTTGTCGCCCATTTGCACTCATAGCCGGGGTGATAGCGGCGTGTGCTGCCCGTCCTGCGGTATTCCAGCGTTCCCGGCGTTGGGATTTCCTGCTCGGTCAGCATACGGGCTATCTTGGTCGGACCGTTCCCGGCAAGGCACAGACGGTATATCTGCTTGACTACGGGTGCGGCTTCCTCGTCAATGATGAAATTTTCGTCCTCGTCCATGAGGTAGCCGTACACGGGTTTGCTCGTAACAGGCTTGCCGCTCATGCCTTTTGACCGTTTTACGGCTTTGATTTTCTTGCTCGTATCTCTCACCAGCCATTCGTTGAAAATGTTCCGCAAAGGGGCAAAATCATTGTCGCCCTGTGCGCTGTCCACTCCATCGTTTATGGCGATAAAGCGGACGCCTTTTTGTGGGAAAATCATCTCGGTATACATTCCCACCTGCAGGTAGTTTCGCCCTAACCGTGACATATCCTTTACGATAACAGTAGCCACTTTCCCGGCTTCAATATCCGCAAGCATGGATTGAAAGCCCGGTCTTTGGAAGTTCGCACCAGAATAACCATCGTCCGTGTACCAGCGCAGATTGGAAAAACCGTTCTGCTTTGCGTAGGTTTCAAGAATACGCTTCTGGTTGGAAATGGAATTGCTTTCGCCTTGCAGCTCGTCCTCATGGGATAGTCTTGGATAAAGGGCAGTGATTTTCTGGGTGGTCTGTCTTAACATAAAATCCTCCGTTTCCGACAGCCAGCCCCACTATTCCGTATTTCGATTATACCACATGGGGCGGCTGTCTGTATAGCGGCTTCTGCTTCTTTACCGCCTGTCAAAATGACGATTTTTTACTGTGCGGCTTGTAGCGTTAGGGCGAAAGCTGGGCTTTGTGTCCTGCGGCGGCTTCCGCCTCCAGCACTTTCATCATCTTATCGGCTGCGGTGTCGGTGGTATCTTTTTTGAAAAAGCCGGAAACGATAAGGACGGTGTTGCCCATGCGGATCTCTGTCACGCAGTCCGGGCGGCGTTCCGGGGTGGTGTTCTGCTTGTTCTCTGCCATAGGCAACTCCTTTCATTTCATCAATTCTTTTAGTCTGTTCAGCTTGGCTTGCGCCGTTTCACGGCGGAAGTTCTCTCCCGTAAAGAGGATAGGGGCGCACATTTCCAAAAGGCGGTCATAAATCCGGGCATGGGCGGTGTCCAGCGGATTTTGCAGGCTGTCCAATGTCAGATTGGTGGTAACGATTAAGGGCTTGCGGCTGCGGTAGCGGCTGTCAATCACATTGTAGACCTGTTCTAAACCGTACTCTGTGCCGCGCTCCATTCCAAAATCATCAATGATAAGCAGAGGAAAACGGCAAAGACGCTCGATATACTCGTTGCGCCCCTCAAAGCTGGCGGTCAGGTCATTCAAAATCGCAGAGAAGTTCGTCATGCGGACAGCGACTTCCTGCTCCATGAGGGCATTAGCGATACAACCGGCAAAATAGCTTTTTCCTGTGCCGACCTTGCCCCATAGCAGATAGCCGATATTTTCCTCGCGCATGATTTCCCAATGCTCCACATAGAAGTGTGCAATCTCCATTTGCGGGCATTTCCCGTTGTCGTTGGCGAAAGTCCATTCCTGCATGGTAGGATTGGTAAATCCCCGGCGTTTCAAGTCCTCCACGGTGTCAAGGTGCTTTCTGCGCTGTTCGGCGGCTTCACGCTCCAAACGCTGGGCTTTCTGGCAGTCACATTCTGCCGGGTGGCGGTCACGCCCAAACAAGGCGGCTTGCTTTTCCGGGAAGTAGGCTTCTTTCGGAGTGTGACACTTGCCGCAGTAAAGCAGTCCGTCCTCGCCCATGTAGTCCTCCGGCTGTGGGGTAACAGCCGTCATATTCAAAACTCGTTCTGTAAACAGATTACTCATAAGCTCTCGCCCTCCTTGCAGGTGTATTCGGGTATGCCCTGTTTCGGGGCAGCCTTTGCGGTATCGTCTGCCGCCCATCTGCGAATAGTGGCGGCGTGGTTTTTATATTTCTTGCCCGTGGACGCGATATAGCCGGAAAGCCGCTCAATATAGTACGCCCATTTTTCGGGCAGCTCCGCTTGCAGTTCGGAAAGCTCCGTATCAGTCAGAAATACATTCTCATATCTGCCATAGCTGCGGGCGAGGGCTTGTCCCTTTAACTCTTCCTCTTTTTCTAACTCTATATCTATCTCTTTCTTTATCTCTATCTCTGGTGGACGAATGTCGGACAAATGTCCGCCATTTGTCCGCGGCGGCAAAAGTGCCTTATTTTCAAGCCTTGCGGCGCGTTTCCGTTCCGCTTCGGTAGAGGATTGACCGATCATCAGCTCGATGTCGGTCATATAAAGTAGCCCGCAGTCAAGCTGCTCCACAAGCCCTAACTGCTGGAAGATGGCTAATGCCCGTTCCACCGTCCCGATTTGGTGACGGGTCAGCGTGGCTATCATCTGGGCGGTATAGGGGATATGCTCGTCAAGCTGCAATCTGCCGCCATTTTTCAGCGATTTTAAGTACAGCTTCAAGAGGATATTGGAATACAAAATCCCGTCTTTCATGTCCTCCAACAGCACAATGGAATCGCTGTCGAAGAAGTTTTCTTTCAGTTTGAGGTAGTAATATTTGCGGTTATCTGCCATTGGCGGTGTCCTCCCTGTGTTTCCATCTCTTAGAGAAATACCGGGGGCAGAGGACGATAATCGCCCGGAAGCTCTGCTTGCAGCCGTGTGTGCAGCCCCGGCAAAGGTCATTGTAGGTAATACGGTTTCGGTGGTTGAGGAAAAAGCTCCATTCCAACCGCCGCTTTTTGCTCATACGTGGCATTTCTCGCTCCTTTCTGCCGTTTCCGCTGGTATAAGCGGATAGGTCGGTAAAAATGTAGTTTCTCGGTGTCATTTTCGGGGATTTCCTGCGCTGTGCGCCCCGTTTCAAAGGTGGGCAGTATTGCGGATAGGGTGCAGGGCATATCCCTGTTTTGGTATCGTTTCGGGGCGGTTTTTAACGCTCATGTTCGTGCTTTTTCTCTCTGTCTTTCTCGCCTTGCAGGATTTGAGAAAGATTGCTTTTCACGGTATGCAGCTCCTTGACACGGGCTTTTTTCTCCCGGTATTCGTTGTAATGGGCGTTCTTTTCGGCGGTAAGCTGCTCGATTTCCGCTTGCAGGGCTTTATGGCTTGGCAGCTTGGAAACGCCATGCGCCCGGAAATAACGGGTGGCTGCGTCCGCTATGATAAAATCGCTTTCGTGCCGTTCCCGATAGGTGCTGCGGGCTTTCTCCGTTTTCTGTGCTTTCAGACCGTCACGGGCAGGCTTGGTCTTGGCATAGGCAAGCACCTGTGTCTGAAGCTCCTTTTTCTCCCGGATAGCAGCGTCCAGGGCTTTCAGCTTGGCGGTGCTGTCCTGTAAATCCGCATTGGCAGATACCAGGGCTGCGTCCAGCTCCTCCGGCGAATAGCCGTACTGCCCGTAGGCGGCAACGGTAGCCGCCATTTGTTTCAGATTGTGGACTGCCGCCCAGCGGTCATAGCCCGCGCCCTTTCCCTCCGCTCGCTTCGCTGCCCGGTCAACCATGCGCTGAATACCGTCCTTTTCCGGGGTGGTTTGGACAGCTTTTTTGCCCTGCAAACGCTCCCTTATGTTGCGGGGGTATTCGGGTACGGTTGCGGTCTGCTCGGCGGCTCTGTGGGCGTTCTGTTCCAAAAGGGCAAGAACGGCAGCGCGGTCAAAATCATCTCCCAGCTTGCGGGCGGTAATGGGCTTTGTCCTGTCCGGCGTGAGGTAGGATAGCCGCCCTCGGCTCTCCTTGACAGTCACGCCCTGTTGCAAGAGAACGGCGGCGAACTCGCCATAGCTTGTGGCAGAGGACAGCGCGGTGCGTATGGCCTGCCGCAATTTTTCCTTGTCTGTTTCAAACTTCGTGGGCTTGGCTGGCTGCTCCTCGGCTGGCAAGGCGGCAACTTCCTTGTCCAGCTTTGCCTGCCCTTTCCGCTGCGCCCAATACTCACGCTCGGTAATGCGGTTTTTGCTGCCATGCAAAAGGTCGATTTGATAGAGATTTTCCCGGTGGCACAGCTCCATGACTTCGGCTTTGAAGTATTCCATCGCCGCGTCTGTGCAGCGGTGTTTGCACCCGGCGCGGGTGTCTGCCGGTCTGTCCATGTAAGGCAGGAACGGAACTTCCTCTATCCGCAGAGAATTGATAACGATATGCACATGGATATTGCCGCTGTGGTTGTGTCCGTCCGGGTGGGTGCAGACAATGGCTTGGTGTCCGGGAAACTGCTTCCGGCAAAATTCCTCGCCCAACGCCTGCGCCCGGTCTACGGTCAAACCGTTGTCCACCGCGTCCCGTGGGTCAAAGCTGATAATGTAGTGGTGGCTTTTTACATCTTCCCGCTTCTGGTTCTTCCCATAGCGGAGATTGGAGCGCATACAGGCAACGGCAAAATCCTCGTCGCCGCAGTTCAGCGTGGCTATTCGATAGTCCTCTCTGAGCATGAGCCGCCCGTTTTCATCAAGGGTGGGCTTCATGGTAAACTCGTCATGTTCAAAGGTGAGGTACTGCTCGGCTGCGCCATAATCCGCATTTTTAGAGCTGATATGTTTGAATGTTGCCAACAGCGTCACCTACCTTTCGCAGGACTTCAAACTTCAAGGCAGCAAGGTCAGAAATGGCGGCGCGGACTTCAACGGACAGGGCGTTGTATGGTGTGCCGTACTCGTTGAGGGCGCGGGCAATCTGATTGAGGTTGCCACCGATTTTTCCGTATTCGGCGGTCAGCCTGCCAACGGCGGACAACAGTTCATCATTGACCGGGGAAACGGTAACGATGGGACGAATGGTCGCCCGTGTAATGGCTTGCCGGATAAATTCGGATTGGCTCATGTCATAGTGTTTCAGCCGCTCGGTAAAGTCGGCGTATTCTTCCTCGGTCATGCGGGTTTTGACCACATGGCAGCGGTGGGGTGTGTTATATTTTTTCTTCAAGCGTTGACCTCCTTTCTCGCCCGACAGGGCGCATGAGCAGGGTTTGGGGAAGGCACTCCCCAACAAGATTTACCAAAGGGGGCAAAACCGCAGATATGCGGATTTTGGCACCGTGGTAGAATCTTGCTCTAAAAAACTACCGCTTTCCTCGGCGGCTCTGGTTTGCGGATATACTGGCTTGCTCCACCAATATAGCGATTGCGGTGGCGTGTTCTGCCCGCTGTTCACCACTACAACGGTGAAAAGGGGGCGTTTTGGCAAACGCAGCGGAAATTTTTTTGTTTTCCCTGTCTGCTCCCTACAACAATCCGGCGGTGTGGTTTGCCAAAGATTTTTGAAAATGGGCGCAAAAAAAGCAGTAAACCTTTTCAAGATTTACTGCTTATCTGCCGCTGTGATGGGTGGCGGTATTAAATTGTCAGCCGTTTTTCAAATGGAATTTATCTGCAATCGCTTTCTTTCTGCTTTCCAATTCCTTTTCTGTAATCTTCCATAATCCTAACGCAATGATCTGCTATCTTTTGCATTCCGAGTTCTTCAAAAAAGGCAATTTGTATTTTCATCAGTTCTTCACAAACAGTCAACTTCTGCTCATCCATATTGCTAATAGCAAGCCATGGGAACGCTTTATATTTCTTAGTGTCCCCAATGAGAAAATTGTACCCTATCAACTCATTTTCACGGAAAACGAAATAGAATTGTGGGCCTGAACCTGGAACTGACTTTTCCATAATTTGCTGCATTGTTCTCACGCCGCCGTATGCCGGAAAAAAACCTATTCGCTCAAGAGCATTTAATATGTCAATCCTTTTATCTGTGGGTATGTCTCTATAATTGATAATCTGTTCCATTTGCTCTACCCTCATTGAAGTTTAATTTGTCAGGCTCTAATTATACAACTTTTCTGTTTAGCGGTCAAAGCGGAACTTCAACAGGCTTTCTATCAGTTGCCTGACGATATGCTCCTGCATATCCGTGTTAATCTGTCCGTCCATTTTCGCACAAGAGCGGATATATCCCGCATAATGGGATAGGACGGCGGCAACAGCTTCCGGGTCGCCCTCGCTTGCCTTAACGATTGTCTCATAGGGAAGTAGCTGGCTCATAGGACAAACCCTCCACCTCTGCCCGTAGCCGCCGTAAAATCATCTGAATACGCCGCCCGGTTGTGTTGCCAGCCCGTCCATATCTCCGTCCAATCTCCCTATGCGTCAATCGTTGGAAGTAGTACAAGAAAATGATTTCCTGTTCCATCTGTGATAGTGCGGACAGGGCTGCGGCAAGCTCTGGACTTTCCAAAAGCACCATCTGACCACAGACGAAAAGCGGATAGCTGGTCATGCCGGATTGCTCCGCAAAGTATTTATCTGTGGTACTGAATGGATAGTGTTTTTCTTCTATCAGATATTCAAGCGAGATTTCCCGCTTGCGGCGGCTCCGTATGCTCCGGGCTGCGTCTATGGCAGCGTGGCGAATAACAGTCTTGCAAAAGGCATCGTGTGTATGCCGGATATGTTCTTGATACTTTTCGTGTTCGGTCATGGAAAATCCCCCTTTCTGAATAATGGCAGAGGGCGGCAGCATCTTGTGCTGTCGCCCTCTTGATTACCGAACAGCAAAGACGGGCGGGGCTGTCAACGGCGGCGCATTTGCGCCGTTCATCTTGACCGTTGACAGGCTCGGCTGGGTTTGCTATCTGCTCACGGCAATTCACTCTCATTGATAGGAATTGCCTCAAGTTCCGTATTCAAATTGTTCCAATAAGAGCCGATATCCGCACTTGTGAAATACTTAAAACCGCCTGCTGCTGACTTCAATTCGCCGTTTTTAACCCCATAGCAGGCGTAAATCAAATCGTAGCTTGTTCCATCTGAGAGGTTAAATCTAAAGCTGGTCACATCTGCTCCGGCAGTTTCCTCAGTCGTTTTGTCTTTTAGGGATAAGCCCTTGAACTTATCATACAGGGTCTTTATATCATTTTCAGCAACAACTACTTTCTTTTCTGCTGATGCAGGCACTCCGTCATAGTGGTACATTTCAACGTTTTCGACATCTTCAACCTCAAATGGGAAGTTGATTTTGACAGGCTCATAAGCAATGTTTATAGGTAACAGAAAGAGAGCTGTAAAAATTGCAATGATACAAAGAGCGATGGAAACGAGAACAGCAATCGTTATCTTTTTTCTGCCTCTCTGCTTTTCTTTTGCCTCATGGCGCATAATAACGCTTTCGCTTTCTTCGTGAAGAACATCTTCGCTCGTGTGAGAAAGCAATTTCTGATAAATTGCGTTACAGTCAGCACAGGCGTTCAAATGCTCTTTTACCATCTCTGCGCTTGCTTCGCTGCAAGCACCGTCAACATACAGCGGAAGAATATCTCGAACAATATCGCATTGTTTACTCATGCTTTTCATCCATCCTTTCTTGAATTTTTAGCTTTGCACGATGATAAGTAACTCTCGCCCATGATTCTGTTTTTCCAAAAATTGCAGCGATTTGTGAAAAAGATAGTTCCCCGAATACGCGAAGCTGAAAGACTTCTTTGTATGGTTCTTCCAAACGGTGAAGAACGAGGTGTATGCGGAACGCCATGTCAGAATCTGCAACTGAGTTCTCAACATTTTCATTTGATGGCAAGTCATTGATTTCACTCACATCAGCTACTCGCTGACGGCTTCGCATTTCATCATGGTAAAGGTTTTTTGCTATGGAGCAGAGCCATGTCAATTCATCTGACTTACCTTTGAATTGTGATGTTGTAGAAACAGCCTTATAGAATGTGTTCTGCGTGATTTCCTCTGCTATCTCACGATTTTTGGCAAGAGAAATAGTATACGAGTATACCTGTAAATAGTAGGCTTTATAGAGCTTTTCATAGTCCATACTTGTCATCACCTCCTCGTATTATAAAAGAGTAGTATTTATAGACCGCTCTCCAGCGGTATGC
>NZ_JAFREK010000062.1:0-8974 GCF_017377535.1 Faecalibacterium sp. Marseille-Q4137 | reverse complement strand
GCTATAAGAACATAATAAAGGCAATTATTTGAAATTTTTGAAAAAACAGAAATCATTTTGATGATATGGGACGTTTTAATAGACGGGAAGGGGGTGAACCATATCCAGACAGAATTATTGCTGCGGAAAGCGCAGAGCGGAGATACGGGTGCGCTGGACACTCTGATTACAGCGTACTATCCACAAATTCTGAACTATTGCCGTTGGCATACAGCGGACGAGCAGCAGGCGCAGGATGCAGCACAGGAAACCTTTTTGAAAGCGGTGCGCTGGCTGGATTCCTGTGGTGGATTTCAGGGGGCATTCCGTCCCTTTCTGTACAAAATCGCAAAAAACATTTGCATCGATCTGAACCGTACGATGGAGCTGACGGAGGTATCGCTGGAAAGCTTGCCGGGCGAACCCGCCTATCAGGAAAGTGGCTTTGCTGCGGCAGAGGAGAAAGCAAACTTGCGAGCGCTGACGGCCCAGCTGGAGCCGGAACAGCGGGAACTGGTATTGCTGCGGTTCGCACAACAGCTTAAATTGCGGGAGATCGCGCAGATCACAGGTCTGCCCCTGCGCACGGTGCAGTCCCGCCTGCGTGCCGCATTGAAAACCTTGAAAATGCAATTGGAAAAGGAGGACTGGAGATGAATCGAGCCTTTGAAAAAGAACTGTCCAGAGCACTGGCGACAGAGCTTGACACAGCCGCACCGAAAACGCTGCTGCGCCGTTGCCGGGCGGAACATGTCGTAAAACAACGGAGTGATTGGCGTGATTTGCTGCACTGCCAATTCAAATTGCTGGGCTGGAAGGTCTGGGTGCTGGAAGCAATGGCGGCACTGGCGTTGTACAGTGTGGGTCGGGAACTTGCCCTGTGGGAGAAGGCATGGACATTACGCAATGCACTGTTTGGTCTGAGCACACTTGCTATGCTGACAGCCCTGCTCGGTCTGCCGTTTTTATACCGGGCAAGTCAATATAAGATGCTTGAACTGGAACAAGCCACATATGCAGGAATCGGTCGTCCACTGGTGATGCGGTTTTTGCTGCTGCTGGCGGGGGAAATGATCCTGCTGGGAGTGCTGGTACTCAATGTGCGGGCAGCCGTGCCATGGAGCATCGGGCAACTGCTGGCGGTGCTGACCGTGCCATTCCTAACCGCAAACAATGAGCTGCTTCTGCTGCTGAGCTGGGTGCGCCCGGAATGGATGATGACCGGGGCTGTACCGCTGTTTGCAGGGCAGCTGTGTTTGCTGCGGTTCGTGCAATTATCGGAACTGCCGAAAGGCCTGCCACTGGCGGCGGGCATGCTGGTGCTCTGTATGGTGTTGCAGTGCATCCGGCTTGCCGCCCGGTCAGAATATATTGCAGAAGGCTGAAAGGAGCAAGCCATGGAACTGAAAATTCAGAATATTACAAAGCGATACCGGGATAAAACGGCGGTGGATGATGTGTCCATCACGCTCACGCCGGGTGTGTGGGGACTGCTGGGGGCGAATGGTGCAGGCAAAACAACCTTAATGCGGATGCTGGCGGGCATTCTGCGGCCCAGCAGTGGCCGGATTTTGTGCGATGGGGTGGAGATTGGGATGCTTGGTGCGGCCTACCGGGAAAAGCTGGGGTATCTGCCGCAGGAATTCGGGTTTTACCCGGAATTCACGGTGCAGGACTATCTGGAATATATGGCGGCGCTCAAGGGTCTGCCGCGTACAGAGGCTGCCCGGCAGATCGACGCACTGCTGGAGCGGGTAAGCCTCACTGAGGTGCGCCGCAAAAAGATCATAAAGCTTTCCGGCGGTATGAAGCGCCGGGTAGGCATCGCACAGGCACTGCTCAACGACCCGGAAATTCTGATTTTAGATGAACCTACGGCAGGGCTGGACCCCGGAGAACGGGTGCGCTTCCGCAATCTGCTGTCGGAGTTTGCGCAGGAACGGATCGTTCTCATTTCAACGCATATCGTTTCGGATGTGGAATACATTGCGGCCGAAAATGCCGTGATGAAGGCTGGCAAAATCATTGCACAGGACACCACCGAAGGGCTGGTAAAGCAGATCGAAGCCAAAGTCTGGCAGGGGAATATCCCGATGGAACAGCTTGCCCGGTGGGAATACCGGCTGCGGGTAGTGAACCTGCGCAACGAGCCGGACGGAACGGTAACATTGCGGTATCTGGCGGATGCACCGCAGCTGCCGGACAGCGTCCCGGCACAGCCCCGGCTGGAAGATCTGTATCTGTGGCTGTTCCCGGAGGAAATGGAGGAAGCAAAATGAACCTGTATCGTTTGGAATTGAAACGTGTGTGCAAAACCCGTATGACAGCTATTCTGCTGGCCATTGCGCTGGTGCTGGCCGTGGTCATGGCATATCTGCCGGTGACCTTTATCGGCTGGACGGAACTGGATGCCAGCGGAAACGAAGTGCGTTACACGGGTCTGAAAGCAATCCGGAAACGGCAGGAGCAGCAGGTATCCGGTACCATCACGCCGGATGTCATGCAGGAAGCACTGGAAGCCTATCAGCGGGTGTACCGGCAACATGATGCAAGCTCTATCAACGATATCCCGGTCGAGGTGTTTTATAAAGAACTTGCCCGGTATCAGCCTCTTGTGAACAACGCAAAGGAAGCCTTTGCCGACTCGAAAACCGGCATGGCACCGGGCGTGATGGGGCTGACCGCAGAGGATATGCAGAACTTTTACAGCCAGCTCCCCAAACGGCTGGAATCGGTGATCTGGCTGGAACAAAGCGGAAAGCCCGGCTATGAGCAGGCGCAGGCCATTGCACAGAAAAAGTTCGATGCTGTACAAAAACCGTTCACCTATTCATTTGGGGTCAGTTCAGACGCAATGGATTACCAGACCCTGTTGAGCTTGCTGCTCACCCTGCTGTGCGCGGTGATTGCGGCCCCGGTGTTTGCATCGGATGCACAGACCGGGGCGCAGGACATCCAACTGTGCACAAAAAACGGCGGTCTGCGGCTAGCAGCGGCAAAGCTGGCGGCGGCGTTCAGTATCACAGGGGCGGCGTATCTGCTCTGCGGTGTGGTGTGGATCCTGGTCACGAATGCTCTGTTTGGTTGGGAAAGTACCAAAACTTCCGTGCAATGGCTGTTTTCTGTGACCAGCCTGCTGCCGTATACCGTTGGCCAGATGGAGTGGATCATGCTGGTGACAAACTTCCTGATCTTCTTTGCGGAGGTGGCCTTTGTGCTGATGGCATCCGTATGGGCAAAGAACAACCTGACCGCTTTGTCTGTGGCGCTGATCAGTGTGGTGGCACCGCTGATTGTTTATATGGTCGTGCCGGGCTCCTTTGGAGAATGGCTGTCCACCCTGCTTCCGGCAGGAGGCATTGGGCTTTCCAACGCATTGCTGTATAAAATGATCAGTTTTGATTTTCTCTATGCAGGCAGGCATGCCTTTTTTCAGGCAGATGTACTGCTGGCATCGGCACCGGTCAAGATCGTTCTGCTCGTTGGATTGGCAGCATGGGGGTATCTGCGAAAAACCAAGGTGGCTTAAGCTGGGCTATGCGGATTTGATTCTGAACGGTGACCAGGAGGAATATTTGAAGAATGTGGCTGGAAGCCATGGACTAGAAAGCTAAATGAATGCTGGATATTACCGTTTTTTGTGCTGGTGATGTCCAGCATTTGTTATTTAGTGTTGGCTGATCGATTTTAATGAAATCTTTATACTTCTACAATTTTCTTTACGGCTCTTTTATTTATTCCATGCTAATCTTTATGCACACGGATAGGTAAAGGAGCTTTTATGATTCAATATCCTCGTTACAGGCAGCACCGTTTTTCTTCTTTTCAGGTCATTATTGCAGGTTTTGCGGCAGTTGATCTGGTGGGCGCATTGCTTCTGATGCTCCCGATCGCTGCACAGCAACGATGCGTCACACCGTTCCATGAGGCATTATTTACCTCTACCTCCGCCCTTTGCGTGACCGGCCTTGTGGTTCAGGATACCGGCAGCTACTGGTCGGCTTTTGGGCAGAGCGTGATCCTTCTTCTGATCCAGATCGGAGGATTGGGCGTCATTACGGTGGGTGCTGCCTTTGCGCTGCTTTCCGGGCGAAAAATCTCCCTCAAGCAGCGCAGCACGATGCAGGAAGCTACGGCTGCCCCGCAGATGGGCGGCATCGTGCGGCTGACAGGCTTTATTCTGCGGATCACCGCCCTGTTTGAATTGGTCGGTGCTGCACTGCTGCTGCCGACGTTCTGCGCCGATTATGGTTTGCGCGGGATCTGGTACGCGCTGTTTCATTCCATTTCGGCGTTCTGCAATGCTGGCTTTGACCTGCTGGGAACAGAGGGGGCAAAATTTGTTTCGCTGACACGGTATGCAGGTGACCCATTGCTTACCACAGTGATCGCTGCACTGATCGTCTTTGGCGGCCTTGGCTTTCTGACATGGGAGGACATTTATACATATCGCCTTGATTTTCGCCGTTACCGGATGCAGAGCAAGGTGATCCTTGTCACAACGGCATTTCTTCTGGTACTGCCGACGCTGTACTTTTATTGTTTCGAGTTCACGGCAGGCTCTGCCCGACAGCGCATTTTATTGTCGATGTTCCAATCCGTTACACCCCGTACTGCCGGTTTTAACACCGCCGATCTTGCTGCGATGGGCAGCACTTCACAGGCATTGATGGTGGTTCTGATGCTGTTGGGCGGTTCGCCCGGTTCTACGGCAGGCGGCATGAAAACCACAACATTTGCCGTTCTGCTGGCCAATATGTGGGCGACCTTCCGCCGCAGAGAAGATGCCGAATTTTTCGGGCGGCGCATAGATGGTTCCGCGGTCAAGAATGCTGCTACGATTGCAGGGATGTATTTGACGCTGTTCTTCCTCGGAGCCTTTGTCATTGCTGCGGCAGAGCAGCTGCCGATGTCGGTCTGTCTGTATGAAACTGCTTCGGCTGTGGCAACGGTAGGTCTGACATTGGGCATCACGCCGCAATTGGGCATCCTCTCGCAGGGGGTGCTGATCGCACTGATGTTTTTGGGACGTGTTGGCGGATTGACGTTGATCTATGCGGCATTTGGCAGCAGCCCTGCCCACTCTCGTCTGCCGCAGGAGAAAATCGCAATCGGATAAAGGAGACAGGTATGAAATCGATTCTTTTGATTGGGCTTGGCCGTTTTGGCCGCCATATTGCGCAGGAACTGAATGAGCTGGGTCATCAGGTCATGGCGATCGACAGCAACGAAGACCGTGTGAACGCTGTGCTTTCCTATGTGACGAATGCACAGATCGGTGACAGCACCAGCGAATACTTTCTGCGCTCCCTTGGTGTTGGCAATTTTGATGTGTGCATCGTAACGATCGGCGGTAATTTTCAGAGTTCGTTGGAAACAACATCACTGCTCAAAGAATTGGGGGCAAAGCTTGTGGTCTCGCGTGCAGAGCGGGATGTACAAGCTAAGTTTTTGCTGCGCAACGGTGCGGATGAAGTGGTCTACCCGGAAAAGCAGCTGGCAAAGTGGGCAGCGATCCGATACAGTTCCGAACACATTCTCGATTATATCGAGCTGCAGGACGACCACGCCATCATGGAAGTGACCATTCCGCCGGAATGGATGGATCGCACGATCGGCGAGATCAATATCCGAAAAAAGTATAACATCAATATTCTTGCGCTGAAAAAAGACGGAAAGCTCGATATGAACATTACGCCGGATACGCAGCTGTGCCGGGATGAAAGCATACTGGTTTTGGGGAAATACGCATTGATCCAAAAGTGTTTCCGGCTCTGAAAAGATAGGACGGATCGTATGGATGTCGCTTTGTTATTGATGGTTCTTGGAGTCATGTTGAGTGGCTTTTGGGCAGCAGATGCGCTGGATCACATGCGGAAGGAGATCCTTCGACAGGAAGGAAAAAGACGTGGCTGGTGGTCGTGACCATCAAATTGTGCTATACTGTGGGCAAGGCAGGTGATCTTTATGAATCAGAACGACCCACCCACTGAACATATTCTGGCGTGTCTGTCGTCCTCTCCCTCCAATGCAAAGATCGTGCGGACGGCGGCAACGATGGCAAAGGCGTTCGGCGGGACCTTTACAGCTCTGTATGTCCGGACTCCGGATTCGGATCAGATGGGAAAAGAAGATCGTCGGCGCTTGCAGCAGCACATTCGTATGGCAGAGCAGGCAGGTGCCGACATTTCTACGATCTACGGGGATGACATTCCGCAGCAGATTGCAGAGTTTGCCCGCATCTCCGGCATTACAAAAATCGTGCTGGGGCGCTCCAGCGTACATCGCCGCCATTTCTGGAGTGGACCGTCACTGACTGAAAAATTGACGCTGACTGCGCCTAATCTGGATATTTACATCATCCCGGATGCTTCTGCAGAGAACGGCTACGGTTCAGGACGGAAGCTGTTCATCCGTCCGTTTCTGCCTTCTGTCCGCGATTTACTGGTCACCGCAGGCATTTTGAGCTGCATCACGCTCATCGGCTTTCTTTTTTTACAATTGGACTTTGCGCGCTATAACATTATTACGTTCTATATGCTGGGGGTGCTGTTCACCGCATTGTGTACCAGCGGTTACACCTGCGGTGTGCTGGGCTCCATTGCCAGTGTTGCGCTATACAATTTTTTCTTGACGGAACCGCGCCTGACATTCCATGCGTATGATCCCGGTTATCAGGTTACATTTGCCCTGATGCTGACCTCTGCAATCATTACCTGCACCCTGACAACGCGGCTGAAGGATCATGCAAAAATGTCTGCGCAGGCAGCGTTCCGTACAAAAATACTGTTTGACACAAATCAGCTTTTACAGAGAGCAAAAAGCGAGGAAGAAATCCTCTCTCAGACAGCGTCCCAGTTGATGAAGCTGCTGAACCGGAGCCTGATCGTTTACCCGGAACAAAACGGAGATCTTGGGTCAGAACAGGTTTTTTGGGTTGACGGGAAAACGGTGCAAAACATCTTTTCTGCACCGGAAGAACGGAATGCAGCAAATTGGACATTTGCAAACAAAAAGCGTTCCGGTGCAGGCACGGATAGCTACCCGGACGCAAAGGGGCTTTATCTTGCACTTCGGACCGGAGGCGGCGTGTTTGGAGTGGTTGGGATCGACCTGTCTGAAAAACCGCTGGATGCCTTTGAAAACAGTGTGCTGCTTTCCATTCTGGGCGAAGGTGCGCTGGCAATCGAAAACCGCAGAAATGCGCTGGAAAAAGAGCAAGCTGCATTGCAGGCAAGGAATGAAGAGCTGCGGGCAAACCTGCTGCGCACGATCTCCCATGACCTGCGCACCCCGCTGACCTCCATTTCCGGCAATGCCAGCAATCTGCTTTCCAACGGAGAAACGCTGGATACAGACACCCGGAACAAGATCTGCACCGATATTTTTGACGATGCACAATGGCTGATCGGTCTGGTGGAAAATCTGCTTTCCATCACCCGCATTGAGGATGGTCGGATGAATCTGCAGATCTCACCGCAGCTGATGGATGAGATGATCGAAGAAGCACTGCATCATGTCAACCGGAAAAGCTGCGAACACACCATCACAACACAGTATGGGGACGAGATCCTCCTGGTCAATGTGGATGCACGGCTGATCATGCAGGTCGTTGTCAATCTGGTGGATAACGCCATCAAATACACCCCCGTGGGCTCGGTCATTCAGATTTCGGCTTATCGGAAAGACCATCAGATCGTAGTGGAAGTTGCAGATAACGGTCCCGGCATTCCGGATTGCGCAAAAGCACAGGTGTTCGAGATGTTTTATACCGGGCAGAGCCGCATCGCAGACAGCCACCGCAGCCTTGGACTGGGCTTGCCCCTCTGCCGAGCGATCCTGACTGCTCACGGCGGAACATTGACCCTGCGTGACAACATTCCCAATGGCAGTGTCTTTTCCTTTGCATTGCCGCAAAGCGAGGTGAACATTCATGAATAAGCCGTCCATTCTGGTCGTAGAGGATGATGTTCCTGTACGGTGTCTGATCACAACGACCCTGAAGACCCACGGCTATAAATATCTGACTGCTTCCAATGGGGAAACGGCAATCATGATGACTACCAGCCACAATCCGGACATCATGCTGCTGGATCTTGGACTGCCCGATATAGACGGCATCGAGGTCATCCGCAGCGTCCGCACATGGTCGAACCTGCCCATCATCGTCCTGAGTGCCCGGAGCGAGGATACTGATAAGATCGAAGCATTGGACAACGGCGCAGACGATTATCTGACAAAGCCGTTTTCCGTGGATGAGCTGCTGGCAAGACTGCGTGTGACGCAGCGCCGATTGAATCTGCTGGCTTCTGACGGCATAAATAGCCCGGTTTTTGTCAATGGTCCTTTAAAGATCGACTTCTCGGCCGGGTGCGTCTGGCTGAGCGAGAATGAATTGCATTTGACCCCCATCGAGTACAAGCTGCTGTGTGTGCTGGCGCATAATGTGGGCAAAGTGCTGACGCATACCTCCCTCACGCAGAAAGTATGGGGCAGTACGCAGGAAAATGACATTGCTTCCTTGCGAGTTTACATGGCATCCCTGCGCAAAAAATTGGAACGATGCCCGGATGCGCCGCATCTGATCCAGACCCATGTTGGTGTCGGATACCGGATGCTGCGCGTGGAAAATGATGAATCATAGTAAAAAAACAGGGTGCGCCCACCCGGACGCACCCTGCCAAAAGCCACAGACAACAGCGATATGTATAACAGGGCGTTCCTCGTCGGGAACGCTCTGTTTCTCTTTACTGGTGGTGTGATGAGCCTGTTCCGCCTGCCATAGGCAAGCTCGCGTTTGCGCAGCGCAGCGGAGCAATGAAAGCCCCAGTGGGGCTTTTAAGCGACCGAACGGTCTTGCGTTAGCAAGATGGAGGGGCCTCTGCCCCGACAAGTGACCGTTGCCCTTCCTCGCTGTTCCAGCAGGCAAGGATGGCCGGATAGAATGCCCGTGCCAGACGGTCGATGACTTCATCGGGATAGGGGGAAGTGTTTG
>NZ_JAFREK010000061.1:0-9999 GCF_017377535.1 Faecalibacterium sp. Marseille-Q4137 | reverse complement strand
ACACCCCATTTCCTAAACAGTATACCATACTGTCTAACAAATGGGGTGCAGTTCAGTACTCTGCGGCTGTGTTTTTTTGCGTAGTATAGCTGCTTCTTCCATCTGCAAAACCCCGACGCTCCGTGGCTGACGGGGTTATCCGCACTTGCCAATACGCCCAAAGAGGGCTCCTTAACGCGCAGAAGGAAAGGGACGGTCAGTCTCCGGCGTTTTGAGAAGGAAATGGCTTTTGTGAAAGTCGAGCAGGCCCTCATCCCGCATTTTTCCAAGCTCTACAGACAGCCCGCTGCGCTCCACACCGAGGTAATCCGCAAGCTGCTGCCTTGAAAACGGAATGTCGAACTCATAGACGCTGCGCCGCTGGGCCTCGGCGGAAAAATAGGACATCAGCTTTGCACGCGTCGTGCGCTGGGCCATGTGGGTGAGCTTTTCGTTGAGCCGCAGGTTCTTCTCTGCCAGTTCGTCCAGCAGGTTGCGGATGATCCGGCTGTGGTGGGAGCAGGCGGAGGGGCACACGCTCAAAACGCGCCTTATATGCAGAAACATCACCGTCACCGCGCTCTCCGCCTCTACGCTCACGTTCAGTACCGCTCCCGGCGCGCAGGCGAATACCTCCGCGAAGGTCTGCCCCGGCCCGGTCTTGGAGAGGATGTTGCGGTTTCCCCAGATATCCTCCTGCACGATGAGGGTGCTGCCCGCCAGCACGAGACCCACCTCCTCCACCTGCTCCCCGGCGCGGAGCAGGCGTGAGCCTTTGGGGAAGGTGTCGATCCTCGCCCCAAGGTAGGAGAGCATGACGGCAAGCTCATCGTCGGAAATGCCGGAGAAAAGCGCCGCCGTATGAAGTACCGGAAAAAATTCTTTCATAAAAAGTTCTCTTTCGTTGAAAATTCAACTGACTTGTTGCTCTTAGTATAGTACAATGAACGCACAAAAGCAACAGGAGGATCGAACATGAAACGACGGATCATTGAAATCGATCAGGATAAACGCCCCGTATTTTGACGGCGCACGGCTCCTGATTGCCGCCGACTGCACCGCCTACGCCTACGCCGCTTTCCACGAGTGGTTCATCAAGGGACACATCACCCTGGTGGGCTGTCCTAAGCTGGACGGCGTGGGTAAGGATTCCTTCGAAGAGGCGTGAGCTTTCTGCAAGAGAGGCAAAGACTATGAGTTATGAAAACTGGAAGGACAAAATCGGCACATTTGAAGTGATGGACGTGCGGGGCAAAAAGATGGACTTCTTCCCCGCATTGAAGGCAAAGGCTGCCGCGCTGAAAAACGGCGAAGGACTGCATATCATCCAGACCTTCGAGCCTGTCCCCCTGTACCCGGTGCTGGCCCTTATGGGCTTTGAGCATCACACGGAGAAGGTGAGCGGCAGCGAATATCACATCTGGTTTTATCGAGTGAAGAAAGGAGAATAACCGCATGAGCTACGAAAACTGGAAGAATAAGGCGCAGGGGTTTCAGACCGTGGATGTGCGCCATATACAGGGCAGCTTCTTTGAAGGGCTGAAGAAAAGAGCCGAGGCGTTGGAGGTGGGCGAAGGATTACACATCATCCAGATCTTTGAGCCGCATCCACTGTACGCTGTCATGGAGGGCTTGGGCTACGAGCACCACACCGAGCGGCGGAGTGAGGCGGAGTTCCATGTCTGGTTCTGCCGCGTGGAGAAGAAGGAAGGCGACAGCTCCGCTCCCTTCAAGCCGCTGGCTCTTTTGAACTATCCCATGATCGATGAAAAGCTGGGGCAGATCGCCGTGGATTTTTGGGAGACCACATGGCAGAGCGAGAAGCGCGTACTGCCCTACGAAACGCGGCTGCTGCTGTCCCTGACCAACGCTGTCGGTGCGGGCCGGATGAGGCAGGCGGCGCGGGAGCTGGTAAAGGCATATATCCACGGTGTGGAGAGTGCCGCGTTGGACGACGTGTTCGAGCTGCTGGCATGGAATCAGGGCATCGGCTTTTTCAGCAGCGAGATCGGCCCCTCGGCGCTGTTCCAGGCGTACAAGCTCATTAAAAACGGTGAGAAACAGGGCAAGTCCCGGGAGGATATCTGCAGTGCGCTGCGCGAGAAATTCGGGGAGAAGAACCCAGAGATGCAGGTCTTGAACAGATGATAAGGAGTTGTTTTGTATTATGACCATTCAAACGGTAACAGATGCCATCCGCTATGTAGGGGTGGATGATAACACATTAGCACTCTTTGAAAACCAGTACCCCGTCCAGCCTATGGGAGTGAGCTACAACTCCTATGTCATTCTGGACGAGAAAATCGCCGTGATGGACAGCGTGGATGCACGGGCGGCGGAGGAATGGCTTTCCAATGTAGCGCAGGTGTTGGAGGGGCGCAACCCCGACTATCTTGTGGTCACACACATGGAGCCGGATCATTCCGGCAGCCTCATGCGACTGGCACAAAAGTACCCGGAGATGAAGATCGTGGGAAACGCGAAAACATTTACCCTAATCAAGCAGTTCTTCGGCACAGGTGCATTGTCGGAAGACCGTATGCTGGAGGTTGGCGAAAGAGATACGCTTTCCTTGGGCTTGCACCGGCTGCGCTTTCTGCTGGCGCCGATGGTACACTGGCCGGAGGTGATGGCAGCGTATGAAGAGGAGGAAAAGATCCTGTTCTCGGCGGATGCCTTCGGCCGCTTCGGTTCACTGGAACGGACTGCCCGTGCCCCCTGGGCGCCGCAGGCCCGGCGGTATTATTACAACATCGTCGGAAAGTATGGCGCACAGGTGCAGGCGCTGCTGAAAAAAATCTCCGCGCTGGAGATCAAAACGATCTGCCCGCTCCATGGCCCCATGCTCACAGAAGACTTGGGAGAGTATCTGCGGCTCTATGATCTCTGGTCACAATGGAAACCGGAAGAACCGGAGGGCATCCTGATCGTCCACGCGTCCATCCATGGAAATACCGCATACGCATCGGAGGCCCTCAAGAGCAAGCTGGAGGGAAAAGGTGCGCAAGTCACCATGTGCGATCTGACGGCAACAGACCTTTCCTATGCCGTGACCAGCGCATTCTACTGTGGGAAACTGGTGTTGGCCTGCTCCACCTATGACGGAGGACTGTTTCCGCCCATGAAGGAGTTTTTGGAACATTTACAGACAAAGGGATTCCGGAACCGCCGGGTTGGTCTTATTGAAAACGGCTCTTGGGCACCTGCTGCCGCGCGGCTGATGCGCACCAAACTGGAGGAGATGAAGGATATCCACCTTTACGAAACGGTAGTGTCTCTGCGTGGTGCATTGAACCAAACCAGCGAAGCGCAGATGGACGCTCTGGTGGCTGAGCTCTGCGCGGAGTAGGCGGCGAGTCTGGCTTCGTCCGGCCGCCCGATGCCTCAAAAGCAAAACATCGTCGCTGATTTATTTAGACAACAATATGGCGTTGAGTGATGCCGAAGCTTTGAAGATGGATCGAAGCGCAGCCGCAGAGAATATCTGCGGTTGCGCTTTTTGCATTTTGACCATGGTGCAAACGGATGGCTTTGACCGTTACCCTCGATTTCTAAGGAGACACGAAGTGTGCTACATGGAAGCGTATCATAGATCTGCTCCATAGCCACGCCCTCACTGCGCCAGCGTTTCCCGGATAGCCGCCGTCCAAGCCCTCCCGGGTCTCCACTATTCCCGCCTTTTTCAGCACCGCCTGCACCCGGCGGACGCGGGTGGGATTGGTGCAGATGTTCTCCGCCAGCGCTTCGCTGCTGAGGGAGCGTTCACTGTGGCTCAGGCAGACCAGCGCATGGACGGCCAGATTAAAAGAACTGTCCACAATCATCCCTCCTTCACAAGCTCGTAGGGCCAGTCGATGACACCGCCGAGACGGTATGCGCTTTGTCCAAACTAGATGTCTACCAGAAGATCACGGTAGACCTGAAGATGGATGAGTTGGACGTGACTGCTGCGGAGAACAAGGCTACCTATGAAGAGATCCGGGAGTACGTCAAGGAGCACACCGGTCTGAACGTGAGCAACCTCTATATTGCACAGGTCAAGCGCAAGTGCGGCATCAAGGAGCGGCAGAACTACAACAAGCCTAAGGCTGAGAACCCCAAGCAGTTCAAGTGCCCGCCGGAGAAGGAAAAAGCCATCCGGGAGGCACTGAAGTATTTTAAGATGATTTGAAATGAAAAATAGACGGATGTCTGTCAACTGGCAGACATCCGTCCGTTTTTATGATAATCTGTTATGATCGCAGTTCCTCAAGCAATGCCGTGCATCCTTCCAGTATATCCTGCCATGTGGATTCAAAATCTCCCGTGAACCATGGGTCTGCCACTTCACGGGGATGATCCGTATGCGCCATCAGCAGCGAGACTTTATGCTGTGGGTCTCCGCCGACAAGCCGTAGGATGTCGCACAGATTACTTTCGTCCATGCCAATCAGATGATCATACCGTGCATAATCCAGCCGGGTCATCTGCCGGGCGGTCTTGCCGTTGCAGTCGATGCCATGTTCTTCCAGCTTCTGCCGTGCAGGAGGATAGACCGGATTTCCGATTTCCCATGCACTGGTGGCGGCTGACGCAATTTCAAATTGCTCGGAAAATCCTGCCTTGGACACAAGGTCTTTCATGATATATTCGGCCATCGGGCTTCGGCAGATATTTCCGAGACAAATAAATAAGATCCTGGTCATACCGGGTCGTTCTCCTTTTGGCTTACAAAAGTATAGCCGCCGTGGGTAGTGCGGATAAAGCTGCCGCAGCCGGCCAGCTTCTTTCGCAGATTGGAAACGGTATTTGCCACGACCTTTAAGGTGTCATCACAGTTTTGTCCCCACACAGCACGGAAAAGCTCTTCTTTTGAAAAGATTTGTCTTTCGTGAGAGGCAAGCATCAGCAGCAAATCGAACTCCAGTCGTGTAAGGGAGACTTTTCTGCCGTTGCACGACACTTCGTGGGTTGTTCCATCCAGTGTAAGCTCCGGAAGAACCAACTTCTCCCATGAATCAATGGATATTTGCTCTGCCTCGATGTGCTCTCGTTCCAGAAGCATCCGGATCTTCTGCTCCAATTCCGGGTCAGGCTGTCGGGTTTTTATAACGATCATGGCAAACTCCTGCGTGTATTTTACTCTGCGGCGGTATCCATTTCCCGGAGCAGGTTTACCATCTCGATGGCACTGACTGCGCAGTCATAGCCTTTATTACCTGCTTTGGTGCCTGCCCTTTCGATGGCCTGCTCGATGTTTTCGGTGGTCAGAACACCAAAGAGGACGGGAACCCCGCTTTCCAGCGAGACCGTGGCAATGCCTTTGGAAACCTCATTGCACACATAGTCGTAATGGCTGGTAGAACCGCGAATCACTGCACCAAGGCAGATTACAGCATCATACTTTCCGCTTTTTGCCATTTTAGAGGCAACCAGTGGGATCTCAAAAGCACCCGGAACCCATGCAACATGAACATCAGCCTCCTGCACATCGTGACGGAGCAGACCATCCATTGCTCCGCTCAGAAGTTTGGACGTGATAAATTCGTTGAATCGGGCAGCTACGATACCGACCTTGATATTCTGAGAAACCAGCTTGCCTTCAAATGTTTTCATTTTTAAATACCTCTTTCGTTGTTAATATTCCAGAAGATGTCCCATCCGTGCCTGCTTTGTTTTCAGGTAAAACAGGTCATACGGGGTCGCCGTCATCTGAATGGGTACGCGCTCGGAGATCTCCAACCCAAACTCGGAGAGCTGATATACTTTGTCCGGGTTATTGGTAAGCAGGCGCAGGCTTTTTACGCCAAGTTCCCGGAGGATCTGTGCGCCGAGATAATACTCCCGTTCATCTCCATGGAACCCCAGAGCGAGATTGGCTTCCAGCGTATCCATGCCCTGCTCCTGAAGTTCATAGGCACGCAGCTTGTTGATCAGACCGATGCCCCGGCCTTCCTGCCGCATATAGAGCAGGATACCCCGGTCTTCTTTTTCGATCTGCGTCATGGCAGCGGCCAGCTGTTGGCCGCAGTCACAACGCAAAGAGCCAAATGTATCTCCTGTCAGGCATTCCGAGTGGACGCGGCACAGAATATCCTTTCCATCGCCAATGTCACCTTTTACCAGTGCAATGTGATGCTCTCCGTTCAGGCGGCTCACAAAACCATAAGCTCTGAAGGTGCCATACTTGGTGGGCAGGTTCACTGCCGTCACCCGATCGACCAGTTTATCGTGACACTTGCGGTACTCCTGTAAATCACGGATGGTGATGAATTTGATCTGGAAACGCTCTGCCAGCTTTGCCAGTTCAGCGGTGCGCATCATCGTGCCATCCTCCCGCATGATCTCGCAGCACAGGCCGCATTCTTTCAGCCCTGCCAGACGGCACAGGTCAACGGTTGCTTCCGTGTGACCGTTGCGCTCCAACACACCGTTCTTTTTTGCCAGAAGGGGGAACATATGGCCCGGTCTGCGGAAATCTTCTGCTTTTGCGTGATCGTCCACACAAGCCATCGCCGTAATGGAACGCTCTGCGGCAGAAATGCCCGTAGAAGTAGAAACGTGGTCGATGGACACCGTAAATGCCGTTTCATGGTTGTCGGTGTTATACTGCACCATCTGCGGAAATTGCAGCTTCTGGACGAAAGCCTCGGACATCGGCATACAGATCAGACCTTTGCCGTGGGTCGCCATAAAGTTGATGTTTTCGGTGGTGGCAAATTCGGCAGCACAGATGAAGTCCCCCTCGTTTTCACGGTCGGGGTCATCCGTTACCAGAATGATTTTTCCTTGCTTCAGGTCTTGCAAAGCTTCGGGAATGGTATTGAAGTTCATCGTAAACTCTCCTTAAAAGCCGCAGCGCAGCAGCATTTCTTTTGTGAGCGTGTTTTGCTTTAGTGCTTCTGATGGAAGCAGCTTCTCGATATATTTTCCGACAACATCGGTTTCCAGATTGACAGAATCTCCTTTGTGCCGCTGGTGCAGGTTCGTCTGACGGACGGTGTGCGGTATCGTGGACACGGAAAAGCCGGTAGGTTCCACCGCGGCCACGGTCAGGCTGATACCGTCTATTGTGATAGAGCCTTTTTCAACGACATAGCGAAGGATCGTGGGATCTGCATGAATGGTGTACCAGATGGCCGTATCGTCTTTTCGGATATTGGCAATACGTCCGATCCCATCCACATGGCCTGCTACGATGTGTCCGCCAAAACGTCCGTTGGCCGGCATGGCACGTTCCAGATTGACAGCACTTCCAACGGTGAGCTGCGCAAGCGCAGAGCGGTTCAAGGTCTCGTGCATGACATCCGCAGCAAAGCTATCCGGGAAGAGCTGCCTGACGGTCAGGCAGATGCCGTTGACGGCGATGCTGTCGCCGATCCTGGTTCCTTCCAGAACCGTTTTTGCACGAACAGTCAGTACAGCAGAATGCTGTCCCCGATTGATGGATTTTATTGTTCCGACTTCTTCCACGATTCCGGTAAACACGGGTACTCCACCTCACTTTCGATCAGGAAATCTTTGCCAAGCTGTTCCAATCGGCTGTTCTTCAGGCGGAATGCAGCATCCGGAAGCGGGACACCTGCACCCTCAATGGGTGCTTTGGCATCCCTTCCTCCGAACAGCTTCGGGGCAATGTAAGCCTGCACCTCCTGCACGATGCCGCTTTCCAGTGCAGACCAGTTCAAGGTTCCGCCGCCTTCCAGCAGAATGCTGTCGATCTGCTCCTGCCCCAGCTGTTCCATCAGCTGCGGAAGATTCACATGACCGCATTGCTCTTCCAGACAAAGGACTCGGCACCCGGTCTGTTGATATGCCGCCTGCTTCTCCGGGTCGCCGCAGCAGGTCGCAAGAATGGTGGGGACCTGTTTGGCGGTCATGACCACCTGTGATTGCAGCGGTGTCCGCAAATGTGTATCACAGATGATCCGGACAGGATCACGGCCACCCTCTATCCGGCAGGTCAGCAGCGGGTTATCTGCCAGAATGGTTCCGACTCCCACCATAATGCCGCGGAATCGGTGCCGCTGCCGTTGAACATGATTCCGGGCAATTTCCCCGGTGATCCATTTGGAAGCGCCTGTGTATGTGGCGATTTTTCCGTCCATCGTCATGGCGTATTTCATGGAAACGAAGGGGCGTTTTGTGGTGATATAGTGGAAGAATACCTTGTTCAGCGCATCGCATTCCTCTTGCAAAACATTTTCGGTCACATCTATGCCATGTGCGCGCAGGATTGCAATTCCTTTTCCAGCCACCAGCGGATTCGGGTCAGCAGAACCCACGACCACCCGGTGGATGCCTGCACCCAGAATCGCATCCACGCAGGGCGGCTGCTTTCCGTAATGGCAGCACGGCTCCAATGTCACATACATGGTCGCTCCCTGCGGATCTTCGGTGCAGGATGCCAGCGCATTGCGCTCCGCATGAGCCTGACCGTATTTCTGGTGCCAGCCCTGTCCGATGATCCTGCCCTCTTTTACGACCACGGCACCCACCATCGGGTTGGGCGATGTCCACCCGCAGCCCTTTTTTGCAAGCTGCAAAGCCAGACGCATATAGTCTTTGTCGTTCATCGTGTTGCCTCCAAAAGAAAAAGCCCTGAACAAAAACGTTCAGGGCAAGCCGAAAAAACACAAGGGATCCTTGTGCAAAAAAGAAAGCTCCAGAATGCAAACGCATCCCAGAGCAGCCTCCACAAGCGCAGGACCGTACGGGTTCTGCACTTGATATCTTCTTTCATCCAGACTGTACTGTCGGCTTCGGAGTTTCACCGAATCATGCCTTACGGCTCGTGGGCTGTACCACCGGTAGGGAATTGCACCCTGCCCTGAAGATTTCTGATTCAATTACAGCGGCATTATAGCACGGCTTCTTTCGGATTGCAAGGGCATTCTACAAACCGGGACGAAACCGGGATGAAGCGAATCGCTACAACAATAAAATCACATCGTCCGTAGGACAATGTGAACGGAGAATCCAAAGGGGCGCGGGTCGCCAGTGGCGACCTCAAAATGCGTTGCATTTTGAAGCGCTTGACCGAGCCGACAGGCGAGAGCAGCGCCCTTTGGCACACGACTTTGCTTGCAAAGTCTATTCCGAACAAGACGGTACGAATGGGAGGTGCTGGAAATGGCAGCAGAAAAGACTAAGGTCTACACATGAAGGTAGATACCACTGCCATTGAGCAGGAGATCGCCGCCTATGAGAAGCAGCTACGGCAGCACTACTCCACAAAATCCCGGCTTATGGAGGAGATCGACAGCCTTGACCCGGACGACCGGCACTTTATCGCCCGAAAATCTGACCTTGACGACCGCCTTTATAAGATGTACGATAAAACCGAAGAGGTGGAAAATGGACTGATGGATGCCCGGGCAAAGAAGCAGGCCATTGAAGCCGACAAAATCACAGGCGACAACATCTATAAGATCCTGATTTGCTTTGACAAGCTTTATGCCACCATGACCGAGGCGGAACGCCGCAGACTGGTGGAAATTTTGATCGACGAGGTGCAGATCTACCCGGAACGCCAGCCTAATGGACAGTGGCTGAAGTCCGTCCGGTTCAAGCTGCCCATCATCGACCATGACCTTGAATTGAATTTGGACAATCAGGATCGTGTCGAAGTCGTAGACGCTCTGATACCCCAGCGCCAGCAGCTTTTGTGCAGCATCCTTGCTGCGGCGGCCGCTGCGGCAGTAGATCAGCAGCGTCGCCTCCTTATCGGGCAGCGTCTCGGGCATTTCGCTCCCGATGCTCTCGTTGGGCACAAGGACGGCGTTTTCAATATGCCCGCCATCGTATTCCTCCCGGGTGCGGACATCCACCACCACGATCTCCTGCGAGATCATCATCTCATAGGCTTCCTCGGCGCTGATCTTATGATACGCCGCCTTGCCGGGAGCGTCCTCCTCTGTCGGCACCGGCTTGTCCTTGGTTCCCCCGCAGCTCACCAGAAGCAGTGCAAGCACGGCGGCAAGTGCCGCGAAAAGCAATATCTGACGCATAATCAACCTCCAATGCAACTGTGTTTACTGC
>NZ_JAFREK010000060.1:0-10905 GCF_017377535.1 Faecalibacterium sp. Marseille-Q4137 | reverse complement strand
TATTTTATGAATAAGTTTATAAACAAGATCTACATCAAGGCTTTGGTCGGCGCTAACATGGCAAAGAACGAGCTGCAGAAAATGCGTGAAGAGGACGAGGGCCTCGACATCATCATCACCATTATCCTGGTGGCTGTTGGTCTGGTCTTGGTTGGCATTTTGGTGAACTATGCAAAGAAAATCGTCAGCACTGCAGACTCTCAGGTAAATCAGATTGGCAACACGGTTGGAGGTTTGAATTCGACTGTTAAATAAAGTAAATAGTTGAATATAAATCTAAGCGAATCTTGCCTTTTGCGGGGTAAGATTCGTTTCCCATGGGCCGTGCTCTTATTATGGGTGCGACCTATGGGAAACGAAACAAATAAACAATATATATGAGGAATCACAATGGAATGGATCGTTGCGGGATGCGGAGCAGTATTGACCCTTGCGGCAGTCTGCATCGCAAGAAAGAAAACAGGACTAGAACCATCTGACCGAAAAAAGTGGCTGGCGGCGCTTCTGCTAGCTGGTGTGGGCGGTTTTGCGAGCGGCTTTTTGTTGATATTGCGTGTGGGCACATACCTGCCCAATCTGCTGCGGTTGTTGCTGCTGGGGGCGTTCCTTGCGGCGGCGGCTTATACGGATGCCCTGAGCCGCCGGATACCGAATCAGGTCGTGCTTGGTACGGCGGCGGTGTTTGCAGGATGTACGCTCCTGGATTTCCTGTTCAGCGGGATGGATGCGGTTGCTATGATGGTAAACGGACTTGTTTCGGCAGGTGTGTTTTTCTTGGTGTTCTTTCTGGTCAGAATGGCTTCGCACGGCGGTGTCGGATACGGCGATATAAAGATGATCACCGCAGCAGCCCTTATCTTTGGCGTTTACGGGACTTTCAGCTTTCTGCTGACATCACACGTTGCGGCGGCACTGGTGGCAATCGTGCTGTTGATTTGCAAAAAAGCATCCCGTAAGGATGGATTGCCGTTCGGGCCGTTCTTTTATCTGGGGTATCTGGCAACGCTTCTGATGGGAACATTTTGAGCAATAGGAGGAATTAAAGGATGAAAAAAACGCGGCTGGTTGCATTGGTGGCGCTTGTGGCAGTCTGTATTGCAGGCTGGACGGTTTTGGGCATGAATGCAGTGAGCGAGGTCAAAACACAGAAAGATACTGTGGCGGCAGCGGAATATTACCGCGGCAAAAAGCTGTTCCAGCTTTCGCTTCAGAATTACATGAGTGCAATCGGTAACAAGCCCACAGAAGCACTGTATGATGCCTACATCGCCACCTGTAAGGAATATTATGAGGACTGTGCCACGGCGAATGTCCGCAGCATCGAAGAAGATGCCTATGCGGCGGCTGTGGCAGAGTATCCGGCTCGGGCAGACTACTGGGAGGCTTATGTGCAGCTCTATTATGAGGACGGCGATTACGACTCGGTGGTAAGGACGCTGAAACAGGCAGATGCGGCAAAGATACCGTTCAATGATGCAATGATGCAGTACTGGAATGAGGCTTACTACGCCTGCAATGTGTCCAATTCGAGCTATCTTTCGGTGCAACTGGCTGGAATGGATGGTGTGTACCTTGGATGGGATGGAGAAAAAAATGTCCTTTTCAGCAGCGCAGACGGCGAACTGCTGGACCGGGATTATGTCTTTGTCGGCCCGGTGGGACAGAGCACTGTGGTACTGTGTTCGGATGAAAAAGGCGAAAGCTTTGCCTTTCAGCTTAGCCAGAATCTGATGGTTGGCCGCTTTATGGCAGAAATCGAAGAAGGCAACGGATACGGCGATGGACTGTTTCCGGTGAAGCTGAAGGGCCGCTCTGACTGGAGTTATATCGATATCAACGGCACGGAATACCTGAATGGTTATCAGATGGCAGGTATGTTCCAGAACGGAAAGGCACCTGTCCGGACACAGAACGGTGAGTGGATCTTTGTGGATCAGAGCGGTGCACAGCAGGGTAGCAGCTATGAAGAAATCCAGCTGTCGGAGAATGGTTCGTGGCTGGTCGGCGGTGTGTTCCTCGCAAAAGAAAACGGCGTATGGAATTTCTACTCGGAAAGCGGCGAGAAGCAGGGAGCACTGGATGCGGATGCGGTCGATCTGAACCGAGGCAGCGGTCTTGCCTTTTGCAAGAACGGCAAATGGGGTTTTGCGACAAATGACGGAAACGTAGCCATCGAGCCGGAATATGATAAGGCAAAGAGCTTTTCCGGCGGCGTTGCAGCGGTGTGTACCGATGGCAAATGGGGCTTCATCAATGGAAATGGTACGCTGGTGATCGATCATCTTCTGGCAGATGCGTCGTATTTTGATGCAAACGGAGTCTGCCCGGCCAGAGTGCTGGACAGCGATGTTCAGCAGATGCTGAGCTGGCGCGTAGAACGCAGCTGAGCCGCAGGAGGTATACCATGAAAAAGTGGTGGAAAGAAAGCGCCCTCCGGCAGCAGGAGAACGGCATGGAAGCAATCGAGGGCCTGCTGGTGATCACCCTGATGCTGTTTGTGCTGTTCTATATCTGGGCGTTTGGTTTTTTGATGTACCAGAACTGGGCTGTGCAATATGTCGCAACTGATACAGCATCCCGTATTGCGCAGACGTATGGGTACTCGAGTTCGGACCCGATTACTGGTTATATCAGTCATGCGGCGAGAGTCAGCCTCAGTCCATACAGATATAAAGATGACGAAGAAGAGAAAATTCAGGATGTCAATGCGAATCGGGCTGAAAAATATGCGCGGTATAGTCTGAAAAAAGCAGGATTTGCAAAAGAAAAAGGACTGGATATAGAAGTAACGACTGTGAAGGACGCACTTGCAGCAAGCCACGTGGAGGTCAAAGTAACTGCACAGTATGAAATCCTGTTTGGATTTGCAATGAAGTATTTTGGGCAGAGTCCTTATCGGGAATTTACGGCTACGGGCCGGGCGGTCTGTCTGGATATACAGCATTATATCTATACGAATAAGAGCCTGGATGCAATGGAAGATGCGATTGGTGCGGGAGTCAGTTCGAGCGTAATAAAAACGGCGGAAAAAGTCATTTCCATTATACGTTCTGGATTCAAGGCGCTGAAAAAATAATAAGGGCGAAACATAAGATAAGTAACTACGTGTGAGGGGAAAAATATGTTTGAACTGAAAAAGCACGTGAAAGAGCGGCTGATAAAAAGAACAGAGGGTATTATTTCGCTTCTGCTGATAGTATTGCTTGTTCCGTTTTATTCAGTAGCTGCTATTCTGGAAGAAGTGGGGCGGTATCAGAGCGCTTTGCGAGGGCTGGATTCGGCGATCAGTTCCAGTGAGATGTCGGTGCTTGCACAGTACGATCAGTTTTTGATGGACCGCTTTGCATTGTTGGCAATCGATCAGAATAAAAACATTGATCAGCAGTTTTTGTCTTACTTGAAAAAGCAGGATACACAGGATACGCGTTCGTTTTCTCTTTCAAATGCGCAGACCAAGGCCACGGGCGTATACCCATTGGCAGATATCGAGGTATTGTACCAGCAGATCAATGAATTTTCAACGTATACCGTTCCTACAAAGCTTATTCTGGAAGGTGTGAATTTTGACAATATTGTTTCTCAGCTTGAAGGCTACAGCACAACGGTGAGCAATGTTATCAAACAGCTGAATTCTGTAGGTTCGAGCCTGCAGGGCGGGTTGGATTCGTACAATGCCCAGAAGGAGGCCAGCGAGCAGCTTGATGCAGTGACCAAGACAACGGGCGAATATGCTGAGTCGTATAACAGGTTCAAAAATGCGATGGACAGCTTGATCGAGCATAAAAAAACAGAGCGGCCTGAAAATGAGAAAGAAGCGGCGCAGTGGGACGAACAGCTGAAAAACCTGCTTCAGGAAGCCAATACAGCCAAGGATGATTATCAAAATCAAATCGACAAGGAACGGGATGGAATATCCAGCCTGGCTAAAAAATTCGATACGGCAGCAAGTAAGGAACGCAGTGCGTATGATACTCTTGTGGATGGAGTGACAACTGCCGTATCGACCAAGCAGGCAAGCGAAAAGGATGTTCTGAATAAAAACATTCAGGATAATAAAGGTGTGATAAAGGAAATCGACCGCCAGCTCGCTGCATTGGGTGACGATCCACAAGGAGAAAATCGGGAAGAAAAAAGACAGTTGAAAGCTTTGAGGGACCAGGTACAGGAGCGAATAAATGAGGACACGGACAGCATAAATAAGATTGCAAATGAAACGACCAGCATGAAGGAAATTACAGATGAGCTGAAAACGGGTGATAACGCAAAGGATGTTCTGGAGGACTATAATTCAGAGGCATGCGTGGATTCGTTGAAGGGCCTGAACGAAGAAATGGAATTTCTGAAGGGGATGGACCTGGAAACCATGAATGCGGACAGTCTGGAAAATCTGGCCGGAAAGCTTCATCAGGTGGACTTGAGCAAGTTTTCAGACACGAGCAGCTACAAGGAACTCTGGAATAATGTGCGCCAGTCTGTGGGACAGGAGAGCATACAGGGCGTTCCGATGGATTTTATCGATGGCATTTTTGCTCTATTAAGTATTGACACACTCTACGACGAAGATCTGAACAGCAAAATAGATTTGAACTATTATGGAAAGCTTCCGAGTCAGAGGATTCGCTCTGCGCAAGAATACTCACTGGATTCGCCATTTGAAAAAGAAGACCAGAAAACAGCACAGGATAATCTGAATAAAATCGGACTGCCGATTTCGGAGGCGGACTCTGTAGAGCTGGATGGCGGCATCAACGTTGGCGGGCAGGCTGATGATGATGGAGAAGCAACGGGAAATCTGTTCAAAAAAATGATTCAAATGGTCAACCGGCTGAAAAAGAAAATGGAGGGATACAAAGCTGTTGTAGACAGCATGAGCAACCTTGCAAAAGGAAACAGCTGGGATAAGGTCCTTCTGATGGGATATCTGACTTATAGCGTTTCAAATCGTACAAACTACGATTCGGGAGTGTCGTTGTCTGGTGCATCGTTTAGCGGAAGCGGAGGCTTGGCTCCCAAATATGAGGCGCAAAATGTCCGGGGTGAATTTCTGGTAAAAGAAGAAAACAAATACTCATTCTGCGGGGCAGAGATGGAATATCTGATGACCGGAAAGATGAGTGAATATGAAAATCAGGCAAGTGTTTTTGGTAAATTGGTCGCTCTTCAGAGTGTGATGAGCATCTGGGCAGTTGCAAATGATCCGTTTGTTGACGGCATGAAGATAGGCTGGTCAACGGCTGCCGCTGCAGTGCCTTATGCCGGACCCGCACTGAGTTTTGCGATGAAAATACTGACACCGGTCCTGTTCGCAATGGCAAATGGTACAGTGGATACACTTCTCCTGGTGAATGGAAACAAAGTCCAACTTTTTAAGACCGCAAAAGGAGTACATGTTAATCCCACTGGATTTGCCAGTGCTCTGGAGACGCTGATGAATTCCAAAATGTTTGACTCGAAAGATCAGGCAACATTTAAAAGTGTTAATGAAAAGATGCAGGCACGCAGGGATACATACAGCACATTCAAGGACGCAAAAGTTAATGAGAACGGCTTGATCATTCCGTCTGATACGGGCACATCGTCAGGTGCTGACACATCGACCAGCATGGCGAATAAAAATACGGACGTATCTAAAAAATCGGAAAAGAAGAAGCCATTTGATGCAAGCAACTACGGAAAAAGCCTGAATGAATTTAACTATACAGAGTTCATGTTTATTATGCTGATGGTATTTTATACCGGAAGTACAGATCAGCTTTTGAACCGCTTTGTGGACATTATCCAGATGGAGGAAACAAATCGAGCACTTACGACGAATAATACCCAGTATTCCCTGAAGGAGCAGCTGACGGGTACTAGAAAAAAGTTCGACGTGGATAAAGCGTATACCGCGGTTCGTGCGGAAGTGAATGGAAAATTTGTAAATGTATTGCCGGTTCCGACTTTATCAAAGGAGTCTGTATGGACTGCACATCGGATAATCTATCGAGGGTATTAAAATGAAAAAGATATTTTCTGGATTTAAGGATGAGCAGGATGGTGCGATTGCAATCGAAGCATGTATCTCACTTACATTATTTCTCATTGTAATGATTGCACTGTACAGTGTGATACAGGTGTTTACGGTTCAAAGCATGATCAGCCATGCTATGCAGGAAGCCTGTCAGAGCATGGCGCTGGAAAATTATAATCAGTCAATGTTCAAAACTGGAACGCTGCAGCAAATTCCCAGCAAAGTGTTTGATTGGATTTCAGGTGGACATCGAGAAAATTTCAGTACATCGGCGGATTTCTCTTGGAAAGGAATGTTTTCTTCATTGCAGTCGACAACAGAAATGGAACAGACGGAGACCAGCAATGCAAAAAAACGATTTGCTGCATATCTGAACGGTGGGACGGAAGACGCCGATGGGCTGTTGAAAAATTATGGCGTGGTGGGAGGTCTGGATGGAATTTCCTTTGCTGGCACAGAAAAATCTGGCACCGACATGACCATACAGGTTTCCTACAAGGTTCGTTTGCTCTTTTACATCGAGATGTTCCACTTCGGAGAATTTGAAAGTACACAAACAGTTTGCTGCAGACTCTGGAAATAAAACAGCGGAAAGGATGTCGCACTATGGAGGAATATACTGTTATCACACAGGGCAATGCAATCTATCTTGAGGGAAAACTTGGTGATGAAGAGCAGCTGGATGAGGTAGACCGAGGGATGCTGGTCTCGAACCAGATCTCCGGTTTTCTGCCGCTCAGTGTGCAATGGGTCAATGGAAACTGCCGTCTGCTGTACAACATTACGGGTCTGACGCCTCTGGAGCAGGCTGCAAGGATCCTGGAAAACGAGACCCGGCTGACCAACTTTTTCCTGTCGCTGTGCAAGGCGGAAAAAGAATGCGATGAATATCTGCTGAATCCGCGCAAGATCGATCTGGAACCGGGAGTTGTCTATCTGGATGCGGACGGAAAGGCATTTGTGCTGTACCGTCCGGTCGAGGCAGCAGGACAGAAGTATGACCCGATGGAGCTGACGCATTTCGTGTTTCGCCTCATTGGTCAGCAGATGCCTCAGGACAGCAGGATACTCAATGTCCTTTCCCGTCAGCTGCTGTATGGCGGAAGCTTTTCCTTTGCGGAACTTGAGCCGAAACTGAAAGAAAAACCGGTCATGGAAAAGCTCCCGGAGCCGGTGCAGGAGGAGACCCCGCGATACGAGGAAAGACATCCGATCCAGGCGAAGCCGTATGTCCCGCCGAAGCCCGTGATGGAACCGCCGAAAACGGAGATCCCCAAGCAGGAACCGGTAGTCCCGGAACCGGCACAGGACAATCCTTTTGCACAGAGCGGCAATCCTTTCGCAGAAGTCCAGCCCAAAAATGAAAAGCCGCAGAAGGAAAATAAAAAAGCAGAGAAGAAACCGGAGAAAAAGAGCGGCGGCCTGTTTGGCCTTTTTGGAGGAAAGAAGGACAAGAAGAAAGCAGGCAGCGAAGAACAGGAAAACCCCTTCCAGCAGAAAGAAGAACCCCCGCAGGCAGCACAAAAGGCCGAGATGCCTCGTGCGCAGCGCCCGGCCCCGGTCGCTGCGCCCATGCAGGCTCCGGCTGCCCCGAAAGCAGAAGCAGGCCGGACGGTGCTGCTGTCTGGCAGCGAGAACGGCGGGACCGCCAAAACGATGGTCATGGGGAGCGGCACGACAGGCGCCGGAGAGCTGTACCTTGTCCAGAAGGATACGAATCAGTACATCCATGTGACCCATACGAATTTCCATATCGGACGTGCGGAAAATATCGTGGATTATACAGTGCAGACAAGAAACCACTATCTGGGAAATGACCATGCCTATATTTTGCTGGATGGCGGAAATTATTATATCGTTGATAATAATACGCAGAATCATACATATCTGAATGAGCGGCGGCTGGAGCCTTCTAAGCCGACATTGTTCCATGCAGGCGACACAATCAGGATGGCAGATGTGGTGTTCAACGTGATAATGGGTTCCTGATATGGCATTACAGTTGGTACATATAACGGATAAAGGGGACGTCCGCTCATCGAATCAGGACAGCTTCTGTGCGAGGATATCGAGCTTTGGACAGGAAACGGTCGCGCTTCTGGCAGTGTGCGATGGAGTGGGCGGTCTGCAAGCTGGAGAACTTGCCAGCACGGGCGCAGTACGCTGCTTTGAAGACTGGTTTGAACAGCAACTTCCTCAGATCATGCAATCGGGGCTGACAGATACGATGGTATTCCTCTCATGGCATCAGATACTGGAAAATCTGCATAACGCGCTTTGTGAATACGCTGAAAGATCAGCGATGCAGTTCGGAACAACGGTGTCTGCGTTGCTGATATCTTCGGATAGGCTCTACTGGGTGCAGGTTGGTGACAGCAGAATTTACTTGGATGACGGTGCCGGAACGGAGCAACTGACGAAAGACCAGACGCTTGCGATGAGAGAGGTAGAGGCCGGAAGGCTTTCGCCAGAGGCAATGCAGACAGACCAGCGGAAGAATATTCTGCTACAGTGCCTTGGATATGGAAAAATGGAACCTGTGTTCCAGAGCGGACCACGCCCACAGAGGGGCGCTGTAGTGTTGTGCAGTGATGGATTCTGTCACTATTTGGCTGAGAAACAGATACATCGGCTTCTTACAGAAACAGAAACGAGAGAACAGTTGTGGCAGCAGATGCAGAAAACTGTGGAGTACTGCCGTGCTCATGGTGAAACGGACAACATCACGGCGCTGGTGCTGAAGTGGGACGGTCAGGAACAGAAACGCTCCGATTCTGCAGAATGGATTGAGGTGTGGGCGAGGCTTTCAGGAGAAGCGGCACCGGAGGAATATGACCGGGAACTAGGAGGAATCTTGTGAGCGAAACAATTACGCTTGGGTTTACGAACCCAGATTATGAAAATATTCATGTGCTGAATCGGCTGGGTGGCACAGGAGACGTGTTTGCAGCTCATAAAAAGGGCATGGATATTGATGTGGTAATCAAGCGTACACAAGTGCAGTATCATGACCGAATCAAGCAGGAAAATGAGTCTATAATTCTAAAAAGTCTAAAGCATCAGTATTTGCCAAGAATCTATGATGTGCTTTATGGGCAGGACGGTTGTATCTATACTGTAATGGATTACATCAAGGGTGAAAATCTGGAGCAGTATGTACTGAAAAATGGTCCGGTGACCCAAAAAGAGTGCTATCGCTGGGCGTGTCAACTCTGCGAGGCAGTCCAGTATCTACATCAGGAAACTAGCGAAAAACCGGCTATCATTCATTGTGATATTAAGCCGGGAAATATAATGATTACCCGCAGCGGAGACATCTGCCTGATTGATTTCAACACATCACTGATTTTTCGGCGGGATAAGAAGGCGGTCGCGGTGACGGATGGCTATGCTGCGCCAGAACAGTACAGCCCTGTGCAAAGCACCCCCAACGCAGCGATGCCACCGCAGAGAGAAGGCATCGAAGATGCGACCGTACCAATGGATGCAACGATGCCGATGGAGACCGCGCTTCAGAATGAGGCAACAGTCCTGATGGACGAGCAGTGGAAGCCATTGCAGCCCACAGAAAAAATGCCCGGCGGACAGGAAAGTAGCCTGCGGGGGGTGGATGCAGAGGGCGAATACGGTGCCATTTCGATGGCGACTGATATTTATGCCATTGGCGCAACGTTATATTTTGCTGTGACAGGGCATGCTCCGGAAAAATCACTGGATAAAGTAACGCCGCTGGAACAGTATAAGCCTAAGATAAGCCGCTCGATGCAGACCATTATCACCCGGGCGATGCAGAAACAGCAGGAAAAGCGGTTTCAACAGGCTGCGGAGATGCTGCGTGCGTTGAAGAACATTGACAAAATGGACCGAAACTACAAGGACTATCAGGTGCGTAAGCGGGTCATTGCGCTGGCACTTGCAGTCTGTTTTTCAGCAAGCGCATACAGCTGTTATTATGGCGTGACGCGAATGAGAAGTGAGCGGGAAAATCTCTATCTGCTGGACCTCGCACAGGCGGAACAGGCTGAGAAAACCGCGGACTATGGGACAGCGCAGACCCTTCTGCAGGGTGCTATCCAACGGCAGCCGGGACGGGCAGATGCCTATCTACAGCTGGCTGTGTTGATGTACCGCACCGGAGATTATCAGGGCGCTGTCGATCAGCTGGAAAGTGCAGTTTCTTCCGGAAATCTGAAGGAAAATGACATGGATGCTGTCACACGGGAAAAACTCCACTTCATCAAGGGAAACTGCTATATCGAATTGCAGGATTATGATAAGGCAGTACGAGAGTTACAGCTCGCTGTTCAGCAACAAGGCGCAGAGCCAGAAAGCTATCGTAGTCTTGCAATCGCACTGGCTAATGCAGGAAAGCTGGAGGATGCCAAAAAGACTCTGGAAATCCTGCGGGAAAACGGCGCATCTTCGGGAGACTGCGATTTAGTCGCAGCGGAGATTATGTCACTGCAAAAGCAGTATTCTGAAGCACTTGACCTTTACCAGAAGGTGTTTGATGAGGTTGATGACATACAACTTCTGAGCCATGCATATCTGTCAGCGGCCAATGCGGCATTGAATATCGATGATTTCGTATATGCGGAGGAAATCCTGAAGCAAAGCTGTAAAGCATTGCCAGAAGGTCAGTCTGTGCTCGAAAGGGAGATGTTGGCAGATATTTCCCTACAGCAGGCTGTTACGGACAAGGAGCACTCAGAAAAGTATTATAAACAGGCAGAACAAAGGCTGAATGAGCTAGTGGAAAGTGGATACGCAACCATCTCGACAAAGCTAAATCTTGCAACAACGCTACAGGCACTGGATAAATACAGCGAGGCAAACAAGATTTTGCAGGAACTTTCAGAGCAGTATCCGGAAGACTACCGTTTCGATATGCAGAG